>CAZZVG010000947.1:0-3465 GCA_964657295.1 Iningainema sp.
TACGCGCCTCCTAACTCCTACACTCCCCTTAAAAGTCATGATTTCTAAAGGAACGCTGTTTGCTCTTTCTCTGTTTCCCTACATAGGTTTCTTGTGGTTTATCAGCCGCAGCACGCAAATGCCGCGTTTAGCTCTATATGGATTTTATGGTACTCTCGTGTTTGTTGCTGTGACAATCCCGGCAGGAATTTATGCCCAAGTACATTATGGTGAACAACTGGCAAATATCGATTGGCTGCATGGGGGTGCAGAATCGTTTTTAACGATTTCTAATATATTGATTGTGCTGGGTTTTGGGCAAGCTCTCATCAAAGCAAAAGCGAGTAGGGAATAGGGAATTTTTCTTTCATCACTCCTGTACGGGCGGGTTTGACATGTAGATCGCATGTACCCAGATGTTATCTATAATTAAACCCGCCCCTACTAAATGAGGACTATTTATGGAAGTTATTCCGGCAATTGATTTACTATCCGGCCGTTGTGTACGACTTTATCAAGGGGATTATCAGCAAGCAGAGGTTTTTAATGACAACCCAGTTGAGGTTGCCAAACAGTGGGTTGAACAGGGTGCTACCCGACTGCACGTAGTCGATTTGGATGGGGCGAAAACAGGTAAGATAGTCAACTTTGCGGCAATCGAGGAGATCGCCTCTGTAGTGTCAGTACCAATTCAAGTTGGTGGGGGGTTGCGCGATCGCACCAGTGTACAAGAGCTATTTAACTTAGGCGTGCGGTGGGCGATCCTGGGAACCATTGCTGTAGAACAACCCCAACTTGTACAGCAACTTTGTCAAGAATTTCCAGAGCAGATTATTATCGGCATTGATGCCCGTAACGGACAAGTTGCAACTCGCGGTTGGCTGGAAACCTCATCCGTTTTAGCAACTCAATTGGCTGTACAAATGCAAGAATTAGGGGCGGCAGCTATTATTTACACTGATATTCAGCGTGATGGGACTCTTTCTGGGCCGAATATGGAAGCCTTGCGATCGCTCGTGGCGACAGTTTCCATTCCTGTGATCGCTTCTGGTGGAGTCAGTTCTGTCACCGATTTGTTGAGTCTGTTAGCATTGGAACCACAAGGTGTCACTGGGGCGATCGTCGGTCGTGCTTTATACACTGGCGATATTTCTCTGAGAGAAGCTTTGCGTGGCGTAGGACCTGGACGTATTCAGGACATTCCACCTGATTTGGGTTTTTCGACTTTTGCATAAGTCAGTTTAAGTTATTTTTTTGATTTTCCGGATTCGCAATTTACGCTCGTGTATCTCAAGTTGTAGAGAGTTACACACAATCCGGTATTTTTCCATGAGCAGTGATACTAAGTTTGCTTCAAATATATTAGGAAACTCACTCAAGAGTTTACTCGGAAGAAAAGGAAAGAAAATTAACTCATCATCCGAGTTTCCCAGCAGAAATCTAATTGCTAGTGCAGACGATTCAGATGATGGTAACAACGCTCCAGATAAAACTGTATCTGGTTCTTAATTGTTATCTACTTTTCTTACTCGTTTTTTTAGCTCAGGGTTTTATAACTCATTTTGCATAAATTGAAGGTAATTAAGTTCTTCTAAAGACACCGATCTACACCTAATAACTAATACTTAATTTAAAATTTTGAATCGGAAAGCGTAAGTGTTTAGCACAAAGTGCGCTTATTAAAAAGTTTTATGGGGTTTCCTTTTCTTAGAGGTGCAATTTAAAAAGCATCTCTATTTTTTTAATTATTAAACTCATTCCACCCCAGGCATGGGGTACGTTACCGATCCCTCGCAGTTTTCTTGGAAATAGTACGTAGGGTGGGTACTGCCCACCTACACCAGTTAAAATTTTTCACGCTTTCCCACACGCATTGCTATAACATTATAGATACAATGATGCGCTGTCACTTCAGTCAGCGGATGAAGCGTTGGAAGCTATCCAGGGTTTATCGCGCCGTCCTTATAAGTTTGTTTCAATTACGGAATAGGGAGAACCGCCATGACAGTTAGCAGAAACTATGCAGATTTTACGCCTGAGGAATATTTAGAAATTGAGCGCATCAGTCCTATTAAACATGAATATTTTCAGGGACAAATGATTGCAATGGCAGGAGCCAGCAAAGCCCATGTCATCATTACAGGTAACCTCTCCGCCTTACTCGTCAATCATTTGCGTGGGACTGGTTGCATTTCCTATGCTATCGATATGAAAGTCCGCCTGCTAGCATTAAATCTTTTCTACTACTCCGATTTGGCTGTGACTTGTGATCAAACAGATCGCATCTCAAATGAAGACTTTATTGTGCATCCTAAACTGATTGTTGAAGTTTTATCAAACTCCACAGAAGCTTTTGATCGAGGTGATAAGTTCGCTAACTACAAGACGATCGCAGAATTTGAAGAATATATTCTAATTCACCAAAAACAAATCTTAGTTGAGCGTTTTCAGCGTCAACCCAACAACTTGTGGCTTCCCCAAATTTACCAAGCTAGAGACATCATTGAATTCACCAGCATAGGTTTTTCCTGTGATATTTCAGCCCTCTATGAAAATATTGAACAGCTATTGTAATATTTGTCATTTGACAGCACCATAACATATTTGACAGGGCGTAAACACCCCCACATTGCCCTACATTTACTTCATGTAGTACAATTAAGTCTGATTTTTTTGGGAAAATTAGACTCAATCTCAACGGTTTTGGGCTTCGTGTCATCTTTATAAAGGACGCGTGGATGCACTAAAGCAGGATAATTATATTAATAAAAGTACAGCTACATCAGAATACTGTGATATCAATGTATACCAGTGAATCAACCAAGTATCCTTCGACGGCCGAAATCACTCAAAGAAGCCGTATTTTAGTCGTAGAAGATGAAGAACTGATCAGGGAAATGCTTGTTTTGGCCTTGGAAGAGGAAGGTTATAGGGTAGTAACGGCTTCGGATGGGCGATCGGCAGTAGAATATCTCAAAAGTTTTGAACCAAATTCAGGCGAAGTTCCTTTTGATTTGGTGATTCTTGATTTGATGCTGCCTCAAATTAATGGTTTGGATATATGTCGCTTGCTGCGCTATCAGGGAAACCCAGTACCAATTTTAATGCTCAGCGCTAAGGGTAGTGAGACAGATCGCGTCCTTGGTTTAGAGGTGGGAGCAGATGACTACTTGACAAAACCTTTTAGTATGCGAGAGTTGGTGGCTCGGTGTCGCGCCTTGTTCCGTCGCCAGCGCTTGAGTATTTTGCCTCAATTACCTGTTTTACAGTACAAGGATGTGACTTTGTATCCTCAGGAATGCCGTGTACTAGTTCGCGGTCAACAGGTAGGTTTGTCGCCAAAGGAGTTCCGTTTGTTGGAATTGTTTATGAGTTATGCCCGTCGGGTGTGGTCTCGGGAGCAATTGCTGGATCAAATTTGGGGACCAGATTTTGTTGGAGATAGTAAAACTGTAGATGTACACATCCGTTGGTTACGCGAAAAAT
>CAZZVG010000948.1:0-3464 GCA_964657295.1 Iningainema sp.
CTGAGATATTCCGCCTTGTATTGCCAAATCTGTCATTCTGTTTAAAATGTTCCGTTCGATCGCTAAACTTGCTCTGTTTGCACCGATTTGCACGAGATTTTGAGCAGATTTCCGCTTACTTTGTTCGACTTGCATTCGGGCTGCTGCCGAACGAGAATCTAGCTCGCTTTTAGTAGCTAACAAACGTTGTGTTTCATCAAATTCCAAACCCTTCGCTGTCCCATAATTTTTAAATTCATTCCGCAACAGTTCGTTTTCTGCTAATAAAGCTGCCCGATTTTTCAAAAGAAAAACAGTTTCTTTTGATAAGTGACCCTGCATATATTCTCTTTCAGCCGCTTCCGCTGAACCTAACTGCATTAAATGGCGATAAATCTGGTTTTCTTTTTGTAATGAATCTCGAATTTTTAGCAAAGAATTTAGTTCAGCTTTGCTAGCCAGCGAGTCAAAAGTCAGTAATAAATCTCCAGCTTTGACTTTTTGTCCATCTTTGACAAAAACTTCTCTAACCACTCCATTAATTGGAGCTTGAATATCTTTCACAGCTCCTTCCGGTTTTAATTGCCCAGTCGCCGGTACGACTTGCTCGATTTTCGCTATGTACGCCCAAGCAACCCCAAAACAGGCTGATGCCATCAATGTCATCATAATTGCCCGAGACCAAAATGGAGATTGACGAAGGACAACAGATTGCTCAAAATTGCGACTCTTGAAATCAAGTTGTCGTGGTTTGATTGTTTTAGTTTCAGTAGTCAGCAAGCGAGAACCTAAGTTAATTTTCTGTGCATTATTTTGTCTTCCATAGTTGCTGCTGAGTTGATTCCCATTTAATTCAGTCATGGTAGTAGTTAGTAGTTGGTGGTTGGTAGCTGGTGGTTAGTGGTATGAATTAGTAAATCCTACTAACTCATACCACATTACAACTTCGCATCTTGCTGATTGTAAAGGTAGTAATAATGACCTTTCAAGGCCATCATTTCATTATGGTTACCGTGTTCGATAATTTTTCCAGCATCCATCACCACAATCATGTCTGCATTTCTAACAGTGTTGAGGCGGTGGGTGATAAAAAAGACTGTACTACCCTCAAATGCCTTAGCCAAATTAAGACAGACTTGTCTTTCTGTGGGATAATCTAAAGCGCTGGTAGCCTCATCTAAAACTAGTAATTTTGGTTTTTGTAGAACCGAACGAGCTATAGCAATTCTTTGTCTTTGTCCACCCGAAAGTGCAGCACCGCGTTCGCCCACTCGCGTATTGTAACCGTTGGGTAAGTTCATGATAAACTCATGGGCTACGGCAATGCGAGCGGCCTCAATGATTTCATCAGTCGATGCGTCGGGATTAGTTAGGGCAATATTATCTTGAACTGTTCCATCAAACAGCAGCGTCTCTTGCGGAACAACACCAATTTGTCGCCGCAGAGAGTAGAGTTCTACCTTAGTAATATCATAACCATCCATTAAAATTCTACCAGACTCCGGTTCGTAAAGTCTGAGCAGCAACTTCATCATCGTACTTTTCCCCGATCCGCTTTGTCCAACAATTCCGACAAATTGCCCGGCGGAAATTTCCAGATTAACGTTGCACAGTTGCAATGGCCCAGTCGTGCCAAATCGGAAGGAAAGATTTTCGTATTTTACCGAGCCAACAATGGAAGGTAAAGGAATATTGTGGCGATCTTGTTCTGCTTCTTGCGGTGTATCAACAATATCGCCTAAACGCTCCAGAGATAATGCCGTTTCTTGGAAGTTTTGCCAGAGTTGAGCCAAGCGCAATATGGGGCTGGTGACGTAACCGGAGATAATTCTGAAGGCGATTAATTCACCTAGAGTTAATTCTCCTTGTAGCACAAGATAAGCTCCCACCCACAAAACAAGCAAGCTGCTGAGTTTGTTGAGAAAGTTACTAGTTGAATTAGCGAGAGTAGAGACGACGACAGTTTTAAAACTAGCCGCTACGAAACGAGCATAACGCTCCTGCCAGGAAAACCGCGCTCGTAACTCGATATTTTGCGCCTTCACTGTTTGAATTCCCGACATCACCTCGACTAAATAAGATTGAGTTTCGGCGTTGCGTTCGGCTTTGCTGCGTAACTGTCGGCTGACAGTCGGAGCCGCAATTAATGTGAGCGCGATAAATATTGGAATTGTTCCTAAACCAACAACAGTAAGTTTCCAACTATAAAACAGCATCACGACAATATACACCACCGAAAAAAGAGCATCTAAAACGACTGTTAAAGCCGTTCCGGTGAGAAATTGGCGGATATTTTCTAATTCGTTGATGCGAGTGGATAGTTCTCCTACAGGGCGGCGTTCAAAGTAGCTTAACGGTAAACGAAGGAGATGATCGATGATTTCCGATCCCAAATTCATATCGATGCGGTTCGTCGTATCCACAAATAAGTAAGTCCGCAATGTCGTCAGCACTGCCTCAAATAGCCCTACCACTAATAGTAGAACCCCCAAAATGTGTAAGGTACTGATACTATTTTGAGTGATGACTTTATCGATAATTAACTGGACAACCAGTGGGTTTGCTAACGCTGCTAACTGTACGAATAAAGAAGCAATAAAAACTTCTATCAAGACTCGGCGATGACTTGACATATAGGGAAGAAACCACTTCAAGCCAAAGCGTTGTTGAGGTGTTGCTTTGGTTTGGGCGAGGAGCAATACCTTAACTTGAGGCTGATAGTTAGTTTCTTCGATCTCTAATTTTGCCAGCAGATCAGTAGGTTTACAGCGTAAGATTCCTTTGGATGGTACACCCACAACAACATAATTCACCTCTGTTTCGTACAAAACAGCAAAGCTATCACCATAGCGAATTAGTGCTGGTGTGGGAATGCGCGTCACCGCAGCAGTGGGTATATCTACGAGCTGTGCTTTGAGTCCAATCAATTCTCCCAAATAAGCACAAACTGGAAATGATATGGTTTTTTGACGCTTCAATTGGTCATTGAAGATCCGCTGAATCACCTCTCGTCGAAATGGCATTTCCAAGTGTTTGGAAATCATTTGGAAACAGGCGATCGCAGAGTTTAGTTGCCCTTTCCCGCTAAAAAATGGATATTTCTTATTTCTTCGTTTAGTTTTTGTGTTATAATACTGTTCAAATTCTGGTAGTTCAATATCTGGTGCATAGGGAATTTCTTCCTCTTCGCTCCCTGATGTCGTCTCATCCACCGTCATCTGTAATTGAGAGTCTAACAATGACAAATCCCACGGCTGCAAACCAATCAAGCGCGTCGATAGATTTGTTCCTTGAACCTCTATCGTGTTTTCTTCATCACTCAATTCTATCCGAGAACCAGGGGCAAAGTTAGTCACTGTTGCACCGCCACTCACAAACCAAACGTTTTCGCTGTCGAGTTGGTTTAACGGAGTTCTTCCGGAGGGAAGGTACATTACCTTCCCTCCAGCCAAAGCATTTAGAGCAATTTCTTTGAGATTGGCACC
>CAZZVG010000949.1:0-3455 GCA_964657295.1 Iningainema sp.
TACTCCCCACTCCCCACTCCCCCGATCCTCCCCTTGGTGGCAAATTTTGGTAGTTGCCATTGGCACAACAGTAGGGTGTCTGGTCTGGCTGCCACTGTTTTTGCAAGCAAATAGTGGGGGTGAGTTGACTCAGTGGATTCAAAATGGCGATCGGGGGTTGTTGAAGTTTATCAGCCCTTTGTTTCAAGCTTTGGCGACGTGGATTAGTATGCTGTACTTATTGCCAGTGTCAGCAGATTCGCTGTTCGTAGTCATTATCTCTGGCTTAGCAATGCTCTTGTTCTTTATCTGGTTGCTGCCAATTCTCAAGCGCGGCATGATTACCCAGCTTAAGCAACCGACAACCAGTTTAATGACCCAACTGTTTACCGTATTGATTATAGGAGCAGTAGCCCTATTCTTTTTCTTCACCTATGTTCTTGGTATTGACCTCACACGAGGCGCGAGGTACTACTTCGTTTACTTCCCCTCTGTGATGGTTTTGTTTGGGGCAATTCTCGCAGTTTGTTGGAACACTCCCATAAATAAGCACAAATTTTTCCCATCATCTGGCAAAACATCTGTTGCCATAATTTTGTCAATGGGATTCATCAGCGGACTGATAGTTGTCTACAATCTGGGTTACCCAAAATACTACCGCCCTGACCTTTTAGTCCCGGTGATGCAAAAGGTTTCTCACTCACCGATGCTGATTGCTACAACCCACAAAACCCATGTACAGACTGGGGAAATGATGGGCTTAGCTAGGGTGTTCAAACTATCGGGTTCACCAACAACTCCTTTATTTCTTCTTGCCCATCAAGACCAAAACCCTAATACTTCAACAATTGCCCTGAAACGCACCTTGACGCAGTTACCACGACCTTTAGACTTGTGGCTGGTGAACTTCCATGCACCAGTAGGGGCGACCAACCCTTCGGGTGACGCTCGCGGACTCGCTAACGCTGCGCTATCGCAGTCCCCTGCTTCGGGAAACCCTCCTTCAGGGCTGTCTCACCGATCGCCCTTACTCAATAACTGCATTGCTGACCCTCAATCTTTTCCTCCCGTGAACGGTTACGAGTATCATCTTTATCATTGTTCTAAATAGTTTGTTCTTGATTTCTCCCCCGGCTAAAGCACGTCCGATTCTAAACAGATGTTTGCACTCTGATAGAATCCCGCTTCGGGATCCGTTCACGATATTTCTTATCAAAAAACTCTACTCGTTCACAGACTTCAAAGTGCTTTTGCTTGATTTGATAAATTACACAATTAACCAGCGAACTTGCGTTTTCGCAAAGGTAAACCAAGTAATCGTGTAACTCATCTGAAATATTACCCGTTAATTTTATCTGTTGAGTTTTGAACATATTCAGTAATCAGTTTCTCGACCATCTCTGACAGACTTAAACCGTGGGTGGCTGACAGGTTTTTTAAATCTTCCTTTGCCTTCAGGCTTAAGTCGTATAAGGTTCTCTGTTTTTCTTGCCATATTTCAATAATATCGCTATCGATAGCGGTAATTAATGAGTATTTATCCTTAAAGGGCTAAGAATATTGAGATGACACTGGCTGATTTTAATCAGCAATTAGCCTTCATCCCCCGGATAGAATCCGGAGGCGGAGGCGATCGGTATATGTCTGGTAGTTGCACGCGACTCGCCCTGAAACGCAACAACTACGAACCTTTCCCGTAATTTTATAAATCTTTACATTAATGAAGTGCGATCGCGCTCTTAAGCGGGACTGACGGTGTTTCCGGCAACAAAAATTCTGCATAAGTGTGCATAAGTTAATTTCATTGATACCTATTTAGACAATAACCACTGTGGCGAGTGAAGCGATCGCGCCAAATCGCGTTTATGACGGTCTTATACCAAGTCTCTACTCGCCTGCATAGAATAGTCTACTTACTTAATTAGCAGTTATGGAATTGGTATAAATCTGTAAAAAATTTGCATTTCCTCACTCGATGTTTCAAAGGAGAAAACATATGTCGAAAAATATAAACGATCAGCTTCAAGATAATTTAGAATTCGTAGAACTACCTGACCAGGAAAAGAAATCACTGCTCCAAAAGTATTTTAAAAAACCCTTTTCTGTTGCCTGGTCAAAATTGACTTCACTGATTACACCTACCCAAAATCGTAAGCCTTCAGAAGTGCTAGATCCACCCCAATTTGACGAAGAATACAACTCCAACTCAACCCCAGAAAAATATTTTTACTGTCGCTTCACAGACAGAGTTGATCCCTCGCTTTACACAATTTTGTTTCACCGCAACCGATTTTAAAGTTGAAAAATTTTCACGTGGAAACTGTTGCGCTGGCTGGACTGTTCAAGTTATTTGCTCTTATAAGAGAAATGCAGAAAACCCCTGAGGAGTAGGACGCACAAGCGTCCGAACTCCATACTTTAGGCAGGGGATGAATGCTAGCAGTCATGCGCGGATGCCTTGATGTTTTCTCTTGCCAATTTCTCCAAGGTTCAAAGACGAACTCTCTACCAGATGTCACTGGGTAAAAAGAATCCCCTGCATGACGGCAGGGGAGTTAGTCAATTCTGTCTGAGTACTTAATAATATCCATGCTCGTAACGTTCGCGTTCGGGTTCGCGACGTTGGTGACGTTCCCAACGTTCATGACGTTCATGACGTTCGCGTTCGCGTTCACGTTCCCGCCATGATGGAGAATTACCGATGTTCAAGATAATTTGGGCATAAAGATTGCTGGATGGTTGCTTGCTTGCGGGACTGGAAGAAGAATTTGCGGGATTCATCGCCACAGATGGTTGTACGATAGTGGCGGTGGTAACAATGCCCATCAATAGCGGAATTACTTTCAAAATTGAGCTTCTCCTGATTTGTTGATTTGACGTTGAGCGGGGCAATTAGTTCTCCTCCAACAGCGGACTAATGAGCCAGAACTAATTGTCAATAAGCGGATATGAATTCTTAGACTGAGTGCCGCTCGAATTAGTTCCATCTTTAAGCAGGGCAAACGCGCCTTAAAGTGTAACAAAAGTGCCGTGCCCCTACGACCTGGGTCGCGTTATTTAAGGAAATTGGTAAGATTCCAACACATTCAAAACTCCGATTTAGAGATGCGGACGAGCTGGTAAGTGCCTGCTTTGCCTAAATTTTGGTACTGATTCGGCTGAAGTCCCATTTGCTGCAATTTTTTAGGCTGACTGAGGATGAGTAGGGTAGGTGGTTGGGGCTGAGTGACAAAGATTTTTTTCATCTCCACTAGGGCAGTCGTAGTTAATAAAACATACTTAACTTGTCGCTGTGTGTAAAAAACGACGCTAGGCTTTTTAAACCCAATCATGATTAAGGGTTCACCAGGTTGCTCTACTTTAGTAATGATTGCAGACAACTCTCGTAAAGGTAGCTGACGTGCATGATCTATCAGTAAACCTGCAGGCATAAACACAAAAATTAGAAATGCCAAAAACCCCAGCAAATTCATCAT
>CAZZVG010000950.1:0-3451 GCA_964657295.1 Iningainema sp.
CAATAAACCCCAAGTAGAACAACAATTAGCCAGAATTTTATATGGGTCAATTTATGATCGTCTAAAAGCTCTGGTAGAACATTTAGAACATAATAGCAACGGCAGGTAAATAAAATGACTCAAGCACAAGAAAAATTACCTCCCATTGACAGGCTACAAACTCTAGCTTGGTTATTCGACGAAAGTTTCGACCCTTCTGTTATGGGGGAAGTTTATGGATTAAGGCTGCCAGTGACTTGGATAGATATTATAAAAGGTTTAGCAAGTGTAGACCATACTCCTCCCATACTCAGTCTCTATGCAGTTTTGAGAGGTTGTGCCTCTGACATTATCTACATTTTTCCTAACTCCTTTTCTCGCGTTCCAGAAGACAGGCCAGAGTATTGGATAATTGTTCATACTTATAGTGATTTAATCGATTTAAACCAATTTTGGGAGATTATAAAAAATTGGTTGTCATTCAACTATGACCATAAAGTTATAAAATCTGTCTTGGCTGAGATGGAGTCAGGTCGTGCCCAATTAAGTTGGGAACACATAAATTTAAAAAAAGCTCCCTTTGATGTTCTACAAGTTGTATTGCCTGAACTAATAGCACGCTGGCTAACAAGAAAAGAATTTCAGTTAGGTTTAAGTAATGCTAGTGGTCATGAGGAGTATTGGCCTCTAGTAGTGTCTCCCTCTACTGGCAAAGAAGCTTACCTAGTAACTTGGCCTCCTGCCGAACATACAGTTTCCAATAACCCTGAACAAGTAGCTAGATATTCATATTACTTAAAGTTTTATATCGCTCCTCCTAACGGTAAAACTCCCTACTTATTACTATTTCAAGCAGGCATTAGACGCTATATTTATAAACCCATGACTGCTTGGGATAATCCAGGAAACAAACCCCTTCCTGGTGCAAGACAAAAAATTTTCTTACCAAAAGAAGAAGACAGTAGTGTTTATGTCGCGATGGAAAATCTGGGATGGCTCAAGCCAAATTCCGACCCGACATTGAAACGAGAAACTACTCTCATAAACCTTAAGTTAATACGATACGACACGGTTACCTGGAAAGGTAGAATCGACAAAATTTTGGCGATGATAGCTCCTCATATCGACATCCCAGAACCAATGCAGTTCTTAAGCGACCCCGAAAAATACGCACCACAATATTTACTATCGCACAGAACGCGACTAGGTTCTCACCCAGTAGGGGTTGGGCTGGAACCAGCCGATAGATTTGAGTTATTTGAAAGATTAACAACAGCTTTACCACCTGGAGTAGTGGCAGCGCCAATCATCAACAAGATAGACTTTAGTGCTTGCAGAAAACGGCGACTTCCTAAACCAAAAATAACATCCAATCAACCAACTACCACCAGCGAGCAAGTTTACCGCATAAAAATTTCATCTAATTCTGCAGACACTTTGTTAGAGGTATTGAGGGAATTTTTAGAAATCAAAAAAGTACAAGTAACTCTTCAAGAAATAGACCATGAAACTTGGCAATTTACCAACTCTTTAGGAGAAAGTTACTTATTGAAGGTAGACAAAATTCCCCTGCCTAATGAATGGCTTTCGCCTTTATCTTTAGGTGGTTCTTATTCTGGTCAAGCCCAAGCAGCCGCTAGCAAAAATAGAGCTAGGCTAATAGAAAGCCAAATGGCGATGCAGCCTAAAGCTAGTAACGAAAAACGAGGTATTCTTATCGAGTTAGTTGATTACCGAAAATTTGACAAACGGAGGAGGTTAACCGACCCAAAAGCTGCAATTCGTTGGGGACACGCTTATGCAAATTGGGTAAGTCAATTTTTACAACCAGAACCGGAATATATAAATCCAGAACACTTTGCCCCAATAGACCCTAACGATGAAAAACTAGTAAAAATTTATGAAAGTAAGAAGAAACAGTTAGCCAGTCAGAAGGAAGCTTACAAAGCAAGGTGCTTAAATGCAATTTTAGATTTAATGCGCCAGTTCAGTTTTCCTTTAGGCATACCCTTTTATACAGGGTTTTATAACACATCACTACCACAAAATCTTGATCTAATCACCATCCGAATAATCCGCCTTAACGCCCGAAACAGAGGGGAAATAAAGGTAGTTATCCCTTTGCTTATCAAAATACCTTCAGAAAATAATTCATCTCAAATGCAAGTGTGTTTACCAGGGGATTATGGGCCGACTTGGATGCCATATGATGAAAGTCTATTCACGGTAGCCATGTTTGAGCAGAAGTATAATTCAAACTACACCTCAGAGCAGATAAAAAACTTTGTGGAGCGGGCTTTTGCAGATTTAGAAATAAAAAATCCAACCCTACTATTATTAGATGACCAAAATCTCCGTCAAGACTTTCCTTCACTTTTAACACTTGTGTCAGGAGACGAGGCAAAAGACCCAAATAATCTCTGGCATCAAAACAACAAACTTCTTCCTTGCAAAAATCCCCAGCTTCTGCGTGTAGCTAGACTACGATATTCCAGTGATGCTTTGGTAGCCCACGTTTGTCCTATATCTGGGTTTAACAGGTACAGTGGTATCTATCATAACCCGGAATTTTGCTCTGCTTTTTACTCAATTGGTCGCTCCCCTCAATCTGCAAAAAGACCCAAAAATTCAAGGCAACGTGACAGAGTATCAAAGCCAGGATGGAACCAATCTGCGCTGGAAATCTCTTGGTTATCTCTCCAACCAGAAGATCAGCCAGAAGAATGGACATTGGTAGTACATAGACTGCGAGAAGCTTCCCCATTTATCGATGCAGAAATAGTAACTTTATTGCCACAGCCAGTTCATTCAGGTCAACAAATTTCTGAGTACATATCAAGGCTAAATGTGGAGGAAGACTTCGATGATTTTGAGGATGATTTGTTAGATGAATCTCTAACTGAGCAAGCTCCAGAATATATTCAATTGAGCTTATTTTAAATCACCGTTTGGGTTGCAGCGTATCAGAGTTTGCGCTTGACGAAGCTCCATTTCGTCCGGGCACAGGACGTGCTTCGCTATCGCGTTCGCACCCACATTCCCAACACTTTTCGTATCGAAAAAGAGGACAAGTCTTTTTGGGTCATTTAGTTGCGGACGAGATCGCGCTCTGGGTTGGGGGAAATCATGACAAAACCGGACAACCTTCCCCTACCTTGAGTGTAATGCGCCTTTCATTTAAAGGATGTTCGGCGATCTGCGGCGGCTTTATTGTCATTTAATGGTCTTTTTGACACAAAGAACCGCCTTTTTTGCCTTCGCGATCTTCGATGCGGTAGCGATAGCGAAGCGTTAGCGAGGCACGAGCGCGACTCGTCTCCGCTCTTGAGAAGGTTGTCCTGTTAAGTCTTCGGAAAAATGAAGCGCAGCGTCGCTCCCTTTGCGCTGTGCAGGAGCCAGTGACAGCTAACTTTATCGCGCAAGCAAACAGCAAACGGCGATCGCAGCTATCGTTTTCCGGGGATGAGCGTGG
>CAZZVG010000951.1:0-3447 GCA_964657295.1 Iningainema sp.
GAGAGATTTAAAAAAATATTTGTATTAAAAAAAATAAAAATGGGTCACACCCCTCATGCCAAAACTGCTATACTTTGATATGTAGATGCACCCTGATGATCTGGAGAGCTGCCCAAGTGGCTCTCTTTTTTTTTAATTAGCCGCAGGTAGGGCGTAGGCGTAGCCCGGAGCAAGCATCTCTCTCGGTGTTCTCTTTCCAAGGTGATGCCGTTGGCTCAAAATCAGAGAATCGACTTCATTTTGGTGAGCAAGCCTATAGCTGGCTGCTGAGAGCTAAATGCTTACACAGAAAGAGATAATTAGATTTAAACTACCAGTTGGTTGTTCTTTTTTCCGAAAAACTCCCGAAGATTTGCCACAAATGATAAAGTATTTTCAAAGTGAATATTATGACCGGAATGACTAACTACTTTTAGCTGACAGTTACATATATTAGCCATTTTCGTATTGATATCAATAAATTTATCATCGTATTCACCTACTAATAAAAGTAGAGTATTAGTATTATCTTTAAGTTTCTCCCATAAAGAAGGTTGACATCCAGTACCCATAATTCGTATTGATTTTGCCAATTCAACAGGGTTATTTTGTAGCCGATTTTCTATTAACTTTTGAAATTGCGGATGTTCGTTGATAAAACTAAAAATCCGTTGATTGTACCAGGTTAATAAAAAATTAGCAAAATCATTGCCAACGCTTCTAGATAATTTTCTGGCTATTTGAGAATCACGTTTGACTCGTTCTAATCTTTCGGCTTCTGTTAGTAAACCTGGAGAGGCATTCTAAAACAACTCTAGTAAAACGTTGAGGAAAATACAGAGTTAGGTATAAAGCCAATCTCCCACCCATGGAATAACCAACCAAAAAGCATTGAGGAATTTTTAAGTGATCAAGCAATTCAATTAAAGCACAAGCAGTGTTTGCCATTGTGTAGTACTCATCACTACCCAACACTTGAGTTTTTCCATGCCCAGGAAGATCAATTGTCAGACAAAGAAACTCTTTTGAAAGTAATAATATAGCATCGTCAAATTCATGGCTATTACCCATAAAACCATGTAAAAATAGAATCGTTTTTTGAGTAGTACTGCCCGTGAAAGAATAGTGAAAATGATAATTTTTTATAATCATATTGTGATTCGCTATCTTTAAATAGAATTTACACGTTGAGATTCTAATGTTTAAAAAACCCTAGCGATATCTGATCGCTAGGGTTCTTACTTTTAGTAAAAGAAATCGGTACAAATAAAGCTACTTATAGAGGGGAAGATAACTTTGTTGCTTGAGGCCCAAAGCGGAGGATATTTCTGATAATTTGAACAACATGTTGACTGTGCGGTTCTTGAACAAAGACTAAAGGTAATAAAGCAATTAATCGCAAAACGGCTGAAATAACAAACAATCCAGGTAAACCACCGAGCGCATCTAAATCAGCTAAAAAACCGCCAACTGTTGAACCCAAACCACCGGTGACACCCATAACTGCTCCGGCGATCGCAAAATATTGCGAAGGGTGATCAATTGGTGCGACTTCCATTTGAATATTACTGCTGCACAAGGTGATTGCAGCGCCAAAAGCACCTAACATAAACTGTATAAGCGGTATCCCTACCCAGACTGAAACTGAGTCTCTTCCAACCCCCAACCAGAATAATGGTGTTACTGCCATTAAAATACCGACTAACAATAACAACGGACGATTTCCTAACCTGTCAGCTAACTTACCCCAGAATATCAGCATAAGTAAGTTTGCCCCCGCTAACAAACTAGTATAAATTGTGACTAGATTAATATCTAAATCCAAATTTCTCAGCATGTAAATATTAAAAAACGGGGTACTTAGGTTCATTGCAAATGTCCATAAACCTAAATAGAGCACAAGCTTCAAGAAATTGATGTTTTTAAAGATATTGAGTGTTTCGGGTTGGCTGTGAGCAATTTCTGTTTCTTGCTTTGAAGGTTTAGGAGAGTGGGTTATTTGGGGATTAACATCAGTCATCCAAAACTGACATAGCAGACTGACTATGCCGAAGACAATTCCTAACAACAACAGCGCCCCGTAACCTTGAATTGAGCCACCAGGCCAAAAGGAGATGGCAAATCCCAGCAGTGGTAGACTGATAAGATTAGTTAAGCTAGAAGCACTGTTACGAAAACCAAAATACCGCCCTCGTAAGCGATGGGGAACCAAAGCTGCCATCCAGCTGAACCAAGCGGAATAACCAAAAGCTATCAGAATACAACTGATTAACATGATCCCTAGAGTCAAGGTTACTAGTTGATGTGGATCGCCATTGTGCCAACTAAACCACGCAATACCTCCTACTAAAAACAGCCACAGCAGTCGGGAAGGACCAAAAATTGCTAGCACGTACCAATGACGACTTGTCATGCGATCAGCAATATACGCTCCCAATGGTTGTAGAAAATTCACCACCATGGGAATTGAAGATAGTAAGCCAATTTCTACTGGGTTGGCACCGAGTTGGAGTAAGAAGTCAATCAGTAAAACGCCACTAGTAATGTTGGAAAAGATGGCAGCAAAAACTTCATCGATAGTAGAAGCTTTGAGGCTTGTCCGAAGAGCTTGCTTGGCTATTTTCGGCGGCACTTCGGTATTAAGTAATAATTGCGATTCCGCAAGAGGTTCTTTTGTTTCAACAGAGTTATTTAATGTATTCACTATAACAAAATTAGGGTAGTGCTAGTCGTAGCTTTACTAGTTTTAGGAGTTCTAATTTGACGTTAGCTTGTTTATATGCATCTGTGTACTAGTCAATAGAAAGAGAAATTTTCTCAAT
The DNA here is from genome assembly GCA_964657295.1 of Iningainema sp. Lineage (GTDB taxonomy): Bacteria > Cyanobacteriota > Cyanobacteriia > Cyanobacteriales > Nostocaceae > Rhizonema. Next base: position 2,802 of record CAZZVG010000951.1, read on the forward strand.
CTATTGACAGAAACAAGAGGAGGTTAAAGATTTCGGGTATAGGTGATAACTCAGCAGCGAGGAACGGTTTACATAATTTTTAATTCCGCGCAAAGGTACTAGTATAAATGTAACAAAGTAGGCATCATTTTTAACCGCTAATTTCTTGATGGTATTTGCGCTGCTATTTTATCTGGGGAATAAATCTAAAATTACGCCAAATCTCTCGACTTTGGGAACCAAAGCACTTCAACTGCCTCTAAATTGCCGTCATCGATCGAGAGAAAGGTATAAACTGCTTTTGTCAATCCGCTCATTCAAAATTGAATGACCTTTTAGTTTTATTTACTTAGTTTCCATTCTTTAATTTATTTCCTGAATTTGCAAGCGGATAGTATGCTCAGTAGCACCACTGAGTTGCATCTCCATCACCTCACTACCTAGTGGTTCCAAACAATCAATAAGCGATCGCAATTTAGGTGTACTAGCACCTGTATCTACGTACAACCGATCTGACAAATTACCAATACGCTTCCAAGTCATGTATAACTTGGCGATGCTTTGTTCTAACTGAGATGCTTGATTGACTAAATCAGCAGCTATGTTCAAACAGCCAACTCTTTGAGCTTCTTCTAAGGCAGTTTCGATATCAATTTCTTGGGCATTC
>CAZZVG010000952.1:0-3442 GCA_964657295.1 Iningainema sp.
ATCTGGGTAACTGAGATGCGGTATGCATCTAACTCCATCTCCCAATCCTCGACCATCTCGGCGTAGGGCTTTACACTCAGTAAATTTATTTGTGGTGGGCAGTCGCGGAGCGCTTCATACTTTTTCAGTGCTACTTCCATTGTGCTGCTCCTTTCGGCAATCTCCTTGTTCAGCATGGCTTGGTGCTGTGCTTTCACTTTGGCGATCGCTCTGAAGGTAGCATCTATGTCCCGCGCCGTTACCTTGATGACGGTTGTGGGCGAAATCTGGGTGAATTCATCGATGATGAGCGCCACAGCTTTCTCGCCGTCTTGCTCCTCTGAGTCACTGGCTTTCTTGAATATGGGCATTGAATTGATATTGCCACGTATCCTTACCGCCTCTGTGAATACTCCACGTCGGTCTTGGCGGAAGGTAAAGCCTTCAATCCGCTCCGCCGGTTCAAGATTTGGGTACTTGCCAGCACAATTAAACCGTTGTGCACAACTAAGGCAGATGGGATTATCAGCAGCAGTTTGCATCACCTCTTGATAGCCTTTGTTGCTTAAAATATTGAAGAATGTGGCTTTGGGGCAGTTTCCAGGCATGTTTGGGGTTTCTCCTTCGATCGCCCATCTCACTGTAGGATGCCCATTTACGGTGGCTGATTCATCTTGAATTAGCCCATCATTCCGCACGGGCAAATCTACGTAATTTTCTCGGATTGGCTCTGTCGTGGGATTTCTGTGGTTGGGAGAGGCGTAGAAAATCTGCTCTACTCCCAGTTCCGCCGGGGTAAGAATCCCTACTGTGTGGCTCTTACCCGTACCCGTGCCACTGCAATCCAAGATGTATTTATTATCGGTAGCCCACGTTTTGACGCGCTCGCCTGCTTCATACTCAATAACCGCAATCTTACCGTTAAGACTGTTTAATGTTAAGCACTCTTCCTTCGGGGAAGGCTTGGATTCGGGCTTTTTACCGAATCCCTTGAATGCAAAATCTACTACCTTGCCAATCTTCTTTGTAAACCAATCGGCAAAGGACTCGGCTGCTAAAGCTTCCTCAATCCTTTCAAGCTCCTGCTCACGTTGAATATAGCGATCGTATAGGATTGGATCTGGCTCACCCCATTCGTAATTCTGTGATTGTGGCGTGGGAAATTTAAATCCGTACTGTTTCGCAATGTGAAACAGTGAGCCAATAGTAATGCCACTTCCACTCTTAAAGCTGCGGATTTTCCGGGATACGTCCCATGTTGTACCTGGTATGCTGGGACTCCACGACTGTGCTATAATTTCTGCTTCTACGCTGCCGTAATGATCATGAAGTGCCATCAGTACAGTTAGGCACTCCTGGTAATTACCCGAACCGGGAGAACGGGTCGGGATGAAGCTCAGTGCCGATTGAATCAACTGATCGATGTTCCACCCCTCGGCTTCACAGCGCTCCTGAGATTTTTGGCGGTTCTGCGCGATCGCCTGAACTTGTCGCGAGAATTCAAGCCGGCGTTGCTCGGCAGCAAACTTTGATTGTTCAATCCAATCTTGGGGTAGGACGGTACTGGGATTGATTAACGGAAACTCAGCCCCAGTGCTGCCGTAAAATACACGTGAGGCGTCCTTACATGCCGGATCGTGAGGTAGGATGCCCATCACGCACTTGATGCACTCTTCCAGTACCCAGGTATCGGTTATTTTTTCTGGGAGCAGGAAGACTAGCCGGAACTTATGCCAATCGGGCTTATGGCTTGCTGTTGTGTAAATCAAGGAACAGTATTCCATGATGAAAGGCTGCTGTAAGGCTTGTTCTAAGGTCATCTGTGGTTCTTTGACCTTAATTGCCTTCCCCTCGGCATCCTTTAAAGGTTTCCCGTCTTCACCCTTTAAAACTGTGGAATTGTCAATATCGATCAGTACCCAGTTGCTACCGATGACGTTGCTCTTGTTTTTTCGCTTCCCCCCCAGTAGTCCCGCACAAACCGCGTGCCCAGCCGCAATGTGGCGCTGTACATCAAAGATGTCGCCAGTTACGTCGGTAAATCCAGCCGTTAATGTTTCATAATTCCAATTCTTGTTAACACCCTTGGTGTTGATTGCAAACTCGAACTGTCGTGACTTGACTGAATCCCCAATGGCTGTCCCCCAAATTTTTGGGGGGAAATTCGTTACAACCTCTGGTACAATGGGAAAAGATGAATTATGAGAAGATTGTGAGAAGTTTTCGGGACGATCGCTAGAATTAGTGTTACTATCTAAATCGAGTTGCCGTGCGGTTTCCATCGGTTTTTCCCTCTGATTTGGTAGAGGACTTAGAAAACCCTTGGCACTGCGTCACATCTGGTAACTTATCAACAGTATTGAGAAGGTGGTACATCTCGACAACAGTGATAGTATTAAACTAACTTTTCATATTTAGACGTGCATCGTAAATGATGCTTGTGACGCTAGCAGCCTGGAATCGGGTTTTGCTAGCCCTTTTTTTGGACATTCGCAGTATAAAGTAAATGCGGTGAGTTTGGGTAATTTTAATTGTTTTGCGCGATCGCTCTCACTAGGTTTGATATCGTTCACCCAAAGGATTCCACGATTTTATTGAGTAATTTGACACTCCTTGGTTCCTCAACGAAAGAATCAGGGTTTCAGGCTCTGGCTGGCTACGGCAAATTGAGGCTTCTGGGGCTTTATATCCCAATAATTCCGTTGCCGAAAGTACACTGACGGACTGGCAATTTACTTCAACCCAATCGGAGTTTAAACCGCGTTTCTCAAGTAGTTCAAATCTGTGGTGTCTGTCCAAGTGATGGGTTTTTGGTGCGATTGAGTTGCCAATGTTGGCATTATCTGCGACAATTGAGTCATTGGCGACAGTTTCTCGGTCGCCAAAAAGCTTATTTTCTGTAAGCATAAATCTTTTTTTTGTAGATTATTATGCCGTCAGTTGCTTCAACAACCGACGGCGTTTTGTTTGAGACGGACTTGTACGACCAAACGAGCCAAAACTTGAGCAAAGCACAAACAAACACTATCTCGCACGGCGGCAGGATCAACGCTCAGCTGACGAGTTAGAGAAATTAGAAGCGACTCAAGATTGAATTGGGTGGCTAATTGGTTAATGGTTTGACAATTTTGTTTTCGGTTAGGCATGGTTCGCCTCTAATATGGATAGTTTGAAAATTGGTCACAAGTATATTTTGGTAGATTTAGGCAAAAAAGCTAAGAACCATCAAGGGCAAGATCCATTCCTCGCGGCTTGGCTCACAAAAGATTGTACACGCCCGCGCGGAACATTTTGATACTTGAATGCTTTAACATCCAAAAAACATTCAATAGCTTAATAGTTCACCCTGATTGCACAGTGAGAGCTTTAGTTGGGATAAATAAATCCTAGTAAGAAGCCACTTGGAGCGTGACTAACTGACATGAGGATTTTTTTCCTCAACGCAACCAATCAAAATACTGAT
>CAZZVG010000953.1:0-3434 GCA_964657295.1 Iningainema sp.
CTTTTTTTTCAGCAAAGTAAGTTCATATTTTTTCCCTCTTCTATGATTGAAACAACACCATCTGCACTCAATCTCCATTATGAAGAAGTTTGGGTACCTGTCTGTGTTGGATCCCGGAGAATAGAACACATTCACGGATGGTGGATCGAAGCAAACTCAACCGACGCCAAGGTTTTACTTTATCTACACGGGAATGGGATCAACATTGGCGCAAACGTTGCCCAAGCAAATCGGTTTCACAAACTAGGTTTTTCAGTATTGCTCATTGATTATCGAGGATATGGTCGCAGTGAGGGTGGTTTTCCTCAGGAAGCAAGTGTTTATCAGGATGCTGCTACAGCTTGGAATTACTTGATACAGCGAAAGATTCCACCCAACCAGATTTTTATTTACGGACATTCTCTAGGAGGTGCGATCGCCATTAATTTGGCTCTCGCACACCCAGACGCAGCTGGATTAATTGTCGAAAGTTCTTTTACCTCTCTCAGGCATATCATTGCTTATCGGAACAATTTTTGGATGTTTCCAGTCGATTTGATCCTGAGACAGCGGTTTGAATCGATTAAGAAAGTGCCAAACTTAAAAATGCCAGTTTTATTCATTCACGGTACTGCTGATTTCACAGTGCCAGCTTACATGAGTCAAAGTCTGTACGATTTAGCCCATGAACCTAAAAAATTGCTTTTTGTTCCAGGTGCGGGACACAATAATGTGGCAGAATTTGATCCGGTTAAATATCAGCAAGTAATACAGTCTTTCATCAATTCCATTTCAATCTCTCATAAGGATTAATACAGAATTACTGACACTATATAAGAGCGAACCCTGATAGCTACTCAGTATATTATAAACTGCTAGCTTTGAATAGTTAGATTTTTATTTTTACGTTAAAATTTGGAAATCATGACAGATAGCAATCCGGTTGAGGTTGTGAAACATGCCTGATGGTTCATCATACTAGACAGGTGAAAAAAGTTTGAGATGCATAATGATTAATCATCAATTTAAGTCGGAAGCTTGAACATTATTCGGCTACTTACAGACCGACTTATAAATGAGAGTGCTGTTACCTTAGCCTTTAAGAAAGACTTTCAGGAGACGCAGAATTTAAGATTCCCGACTTCTCTAAGAAGTCGGGAATCTGAGCCTAATCTGAGCCAATCAAATAGGATGGCGATAGACTCATTCTCGTGTGTCTTCCCTTGTTCGGCAGTTGCCGATGATGAGAGACTTGCCGGAGATCGCTACTTAAATAGCCACAACTAGGGTCTGTTTAGATGGCATCAACCTTATAAGTTGTAATGCTAATTTGTCATCTGTAAAAATACTGTTGCCGTTAGTAAATAAAATTTGACTTTTTTCCGAAAAAGTCTAAAATTGATACCCGATAATCCGGAGACACCCGAAAAACTGAGAAGAAGAAATTATACTGATAAAACTACGATTTACTCAATTGCCGAAAGAGGCTTCAGATCATGACTGGCACATCTATATATTTGTTAACAACTCCTGGAAATTCTTCTATTGAAATTTCTCAAGATGAAGTAAGAGCGCTTCTTTCTGACATAGAAACGCAACTTCATCAAAGCAAAGTTTATCGTCGTGCGCTAGGCGCATTACAAAAGTTATTGGGTTCTTCCGAACAAGCGGATGTTCTATTTAAACTTGTCGGCAGAGAAGCAATAGGTTTAGCATTTCGGCAATTCACACAAAAGCAGGAACAAGTCGCAGAAACTCAGCAAATAGACGAAACAAGTGAAGTACTAGCAGCCCCACAGCCACCAGTAGAATCCACAGAATTAACCAAGTGTTTAACTAGTGTTAAATTGCACCAAGAGTCTGTCGTCACAACCAGCGAAATCAACTTACCATCAGAGTCAAATGTAGTAGTGAGTACATCTGACGATTCCGTGAAAGCCGCAACAAAAGACAGTCCCATCAAGGTAAAACCGAAGCAGTGGTTCAAGTTGAACAAAAAACCTTCTCCAGCCGAATTAGCTCAAACGGCAGCAGAAAAGCGGATAGAGACTTTACGTCAAATTGGTCAACAACTCCGGCAAGCCCGTGAATCTCAAGGTCTTTCCCTCAGCCAACTTAATGTTTATACTCACGTACAAATCACTTACATGGAGGCTATAGAGAATGGCAATTGGGCGTTATTGCCAGATGAAGTCTATGTTCGTGGCTATATTCGCGTTATGGGAAATTCTTTAGGATTAAATGGCACGAAGTTAGCTACTGCTTTACCAGCACCAGAAGTCATGAAATCACTTGTGCCACTTCAGTACCAAGTTAAAAATAGTGGCGGATTTGGAGGATTCGGATTGTCTGTACGACCGGTGCATTTGTATGTAGGCTACACTGCTCTTGTGGCAGGAGCTTTTAGCGGGTTATCGATGATATCTCAGCAACAAGCAAATGCCGACAGACTTCTTAACCAAGGCACAGTGACGCCACCCTCTTCATCGTTCACCCAGTCACTAAAAGATAAAAAAACAACTTCAAAACCAGGTTTACAATCTAATACTGCAGGTGTCACCGTTGGACATGATATTTCTCCACCAGAAGCACTTTAGGAATTTTGAAGTGACGCATAATCACAAAAGCGTTAGTCGTTGATTGTTGATTGTTAATTGCAATGACTCCCGAACCGCTCTTAGTCAAACTAAACCAGAACGCAATGCGACAACTGCGGCTTGTACGCGATCATCAACAGATAATTTGTTCATAATTCCCCGAACATGAGTTTTCACAGTGTTGGGACTGAGATACAATTTCTCAGCAATTTCTGGGTTGCTGTAACCTTCAACCATCAGTCTCAGTACTTCTAACTCGCGCTGAGACAAGTTTGCTGAGTTACCTTTGGGTGAGGGTGGTTTGAGATTATCAATGACTCTCCTGGCAATTTGGGGATCGAGATAGGTTGCACCTTCAACTGCAGCGGCGATCGCACTCAACAGTCGTTCTACACTTGCCCCTTTGATACAATACGCATCTGCCCCACTAGACAGAGCCGCAATAATTTCCGTATCTGTTTTATGAGATGTCAGCATCACCACATGAGTTTCTGGTAGGGCTGCTTTAATTTGCTGTGTTGCCGCAATACCATCAAGTCGCGGTAAGCCAATATCCATCACAACTAGATCCGGTTTCAGTTTGAGTGCTGCTTGTACACCTAAATAACCATCTTCCGCTTGTCCAACAATTTCTAATTGAGGATGAGCCATCAGCGACTGTTCCAATCCCAGTTGCATCATTGGATCGTCTTCTACGATCAAAACCCGCAATCGAGAGGTACTGGGTAGATTTAAGTTATAGGTAGAATATAGAGACATTTTAAAGCAATTTTGGTCAACTTACTTAATACTTAATGACCGAGCAAGGCAAAAGTTAAAAGTGAGCCAGCGCGATCTTGGGGGTTTCCCCCATGAGCG
>CAZZVG010000954.1:0-3426 GCA_964657295.1 Iningainema sp.
GGAACCGATGGTTCGGGAATTATAGGAGTCTCTAATGTTACAGGCTCTTGTTCGGGTTCTGGCTCTTGTGAAGTAGGTGCAACCGGCATTGGAGAAGGTGCAGGAACCTTTCTCAATCGATGTTTTGGTCTGGAAATTGTAGGTGTTTTGGCTGCTTGAATCGGAGTTTGTGTTTCTGGGATGGGTACTGAATTTGTGGTATTAGATTCTGAGGAACGTGCGGGTGTAGGGGATGTGGCAATAGGTTCTTCAGGCGCTGGCTGACTGTTGATACTGGCGATCGCCACAGCACCAATCAAGCTACCAACAACTAAACTACCAGCGATCCAAGCAGGTTTTCGCCAGTTTGCTGGAGTAGAGGTAGAAATAATCGGAGTTTTTTGCCGGGAAGACAGTGGTTGGGTATACTGAGATGATCTGGTGGGAGATAAAGCTACTGTAGGTTTTGGTGTAGAAGGAGCAGACTGTAAGGTATAGAGCATATTCCTAGCCGTGGCGTAGCGATCGCCAGGATGCGGCTTGATTGCCCGATTAAGCACCATTGCGAAATTGGGAGATATATTTGGTACATGCTCCTGCCAAAGTATTTCCCCAGTTTGATTGTTGGTTTGTAACTCTTGTGGGTGTTTGCCAGTCAGCAGATAAATTGCTGTCAGCCCCAAGCTGTAGATATCAGTAGCGTAAACTGGGCGTCCAACAGCTTGTTCGCTAGGCATAAAACCTGGTGTCCCAATGACAAGCGATTGAGTAGGCTGTCCTGGTAAAATCCCGACTGTTCGCATCGTTTCTTTAAGAGCACCAAAATCAATCAAAATTGGCTTGCTATCGTATGAGCGAAGAATGATGTTGTCAGGTTTAATATCCCGATGAATGATGCCTTTACTGTGGATATAATCTAAGACTGACAGCAGACTCAAGACAATTTCCCTAACAGTCGTTTCGCTCGTCATACCTTTGGCTGCTACAATCTCTCCTAGCGTTGAACCTTGAATCCATTCTTGAACAAGGTAAAACTGCCCGTTTTCGGAAAAGTAGGCATAGAGTTTGGGAATTTGATCACTAGCTTCACCTAGATACTCCAAAGTTGCGGCTTCTCGTTCAAACCGTTGTTGAATGATTTGGTAGGTTTGTGGATCGTTGGCGATGGGTTTAAGTTGTTTAATCACACAGCGACGCCGAGAAGGCATATAAGTATCTTCTGCCAAAAAGGTTTCGCCAAACCCTCCGACACCCAATACTTGTATAACTTGATAGCGATTGTTCAGTAACGTATTTGTCATGCTCCGTTATCAACGTAGGCGCGTAGCGGTGAGGCAACGCTTTTGGTAGAGTTTACAATGGCAGATGCCGTATCGCCATTGAACGAGCGTCACGAGGTAGGGCGTTTGTCATTATACACCGTCGGAGTCCCGAGATCCGGACCTCGCCACTCAAATTTTGTCAGCAAGTTGATTCATCGCTCCCTTATGCTTACACTTACGAGATGATTCTGTCCCTTGATGTCACCCAAGGAGGTTTCTTTCGATGAATCAAACAAAATTTGAAAAAGATTTTGACTGCTTAAAGTTTAAAGAGCAAGTTCAGGAAAAAATAGCAGCGGACATTCAAAACCTCACCCCTTCAGAAGAAATTGAGTACTACCGCGTAGTAGCTGATTCTAGTCCCCTCGGCGAGTGGTGGAAATCTGTTAAGAGAAAGGGAAGTAGTACTGATGAAAGGGTATAATTTCTCCAAAAGGCGATCGCTGTCGAGTACTTTCTTCAAAATTCGGTTTCATAAAAATTCCCAAAGTCCATTAGGGGGTACTATAACTTCTAGCTCGTCACCTGCTTTAAATATAGACATCTCCTATCTGGGCATTTTGGAAGAATTATCAAGTATTAAAATTGCTTAATTAGAAGAAGCGCGATCGCTCTTTATAACCCACTTTCCGCACTTCATCGTGTAATACACGTAGATTTCCAATCTCTGGCTAATGGTGGTTAGATAACAATCACAAATCACCAATAATTAACCGTATTAATACTTAAGACTTGACCACTATCAGGAATTATTCTTGAATATCAAGATACTACATATTGAAGTGCGGAATATGGGTTCTATCTTTTAACTTTCCTTAAGACACACTTCTTCATAGCGTTTACCTGCAACTTCCCAAGTGAATTCTGTTTCCATGAGTTTTCTACCGTTGTCGGACAGTTCAGCGCGTAATTGTGGATTTTCAAAAAGTTGACTAATCAAATGAATATACTCTGCTGGGTGATTTGCTCGCAATGCCCTGAGTGGTAAATTCTTCTTATCTACAATGAGTCCTTCCAAACCGCTATCACTGGCGACAACTGGTATGCCCGAAGCCATCGCCTCCAACGTTTTATTTTTAATCCCAAACCCAGTCCGCATTGGTACGACGCAGACTGTTGATTGATGTAAGTACTCTACCATCGAAGGCACACGTCCAGTCACGGTAATTCCAGGTTTTTCTGTGAGTGCTAAAACCGATGGTACAGGATGAGAACCGACAATATCAAAAGTTGTATCAGGGTAGTTTTTTTGGATTTCTGGCAAGACTTCATGACTGAAAAAGCAAACAGCATCAATATTTGCTAAATTATCCATTGCACCGATGAAAATTAAGCGGTGTCCTCCTGGATCGATGTTCCTGTTTGGAAATGAAACCAAATCAACGCCATTAGAAATCACTTGAATTTCCGTATTTGGGTTAAACTTTTGCAGTTGGACTTTATCTTCTTCTGTTGTGACGACAATTGCCGAGAATTTAGAGGAGTAGCGTTGCTCGTAACGACGTAAAAGTGGTAAATAAATAATATCTCTTAATCGATTTTCAGAAATACCAGTTTCTAGCAGGTTGCGACAGCTACCGTAGACAGAACTATGAACGTTGACTACGGTTTTTAGCTGTTTTTGAAAATGCGGACGCACGTAAATTTCGTTGACGCTATGTTCGCTGGTAATTGCGTCACATTTTCCAGCTTCCACAAAGTTATCAATCCAGTTTTGCATATCGACTGAGTAACGGTTTAAGACACTTGGCGGTGTCCCTTGAAGCATAAATGTTGTGAACCGCTGAATTTTCTTGAGTATTCTTCCACTTGTTACCGAGTCGGAAGGGCGATCAAAAACAATGAGGCGATCAACGTAATTCTCCAACCTTTGTATTTCTGCATCTGTAACATCTGGTTCCCGTTGAGTAACCAAGGTTAAGCAATGGCGCTGACTAAGATACTGGAGTAAATTAAACGTCCTTACCTGAGTTCCCCCCCGCGTCGGCGGATAGGGAAATGTAGAGGAGATCATTAAGATGTTCATACGATTAATTATCTGGGAATAATACAAAAGTGATAGTAGTGATATAGATAGAACTACCTTTTTATCCAGTTTATATCATTATCTAGCTGCCCATATATT
>CAZZVG010000955.1:0-3424 GCA_964657295.1 Iningainema sp.
GCCATTAGCAATGCAGAAGATTTTTATTATAAATTTACAAACTTATCTGTTGTTTCAATCAACGCACTACGAATTCCTGGTTCACTCATCGAATGTCCGGCGTCAGGGACAACAATAAATTCTGCTGACTGCCAAGCGCAATGTAATTCCCAAGCTGATATCATAGGACACACTAGGTCGTAGCGTCCCTGAACAATCACAGCAGGAATATGGCGGATCAGGTGAACATTCAAGAGTAATTGATCATCAGGTTCAAAAAATCCCTTATTGATAAAGTAATGGCACTCAATTCGTGCAAACGCATCGGCAAATTCATTTTCGCCAAACTTTTGCATGAGTTCTGCATCTGGGAACAATCTACTTGTACGAGCTTCCCAAATTGACCATGCACGCGCTGCTTCTAGTCTAATTTGTAAATCTGGACTTGTCAAGCGTTTGTAATAAGCTGTGAGCATATCGTCACGTTCAGCGATCGCAATTGGTTTGAGATATTCTGACCAAGCATCAGGAAAAATATAGCTAGCGCCCTCTTGGTAGAACCATCGCAATTCTTTTTGTCTCAACATAAAGATGCCACGTAAAATTAGTCCCGTGCATTTCAGAGGATGGGTTTGACTGTAGGCTAGTGATAAAGTACTCCCCCAACTGCCACCGAATACAACCCACTTTTCTATACCTAAATGCGATCGCAGTTTTTCAATGTCATTTACTAAATCCCAAGTGGTATTTTCCCGCAGTTCAGCTGATGGTGTACTTTGACCACAACCGCGTTGGTCAAACATCACAATCCGCCATTTTTCTGGGTTGAAATATTGCCGATAAAAGGGTGGACATCCACCACCAGGTCCTCCATGTAGCAAAACGATGGGTTTGCCCTGCGGGTTACCTGACTCTTCAAAATGAATTGTATGGAGGTCTGAAACCTGTAAATTACCTTCTTTGTAAGGTTCAATTGGTGGATAAAGTTCTCGCATTATTTTTGCAGAATGCAGAATAGCGCTTGTGGAAGTGGGTTTAATGTGCCTTGGTATACTGTTTCTTGAACAGATATGACATGGAAGCGATCGCTGAAAATCTCTTTGATTTCTTCTGGTGTAAATCGATAAGGACCTGACTCACTTTTTTCTAAGTGGCTAAAGCATTTCAGGAATAAGTAACCTTTGGGCTTAATCAAACTATGTACAACGCGAAGGTAGTCTTGTCTTTGATCAGGGGGTAAAACATGGAAACAGCCACGATTAAACGTTGGTTTTGTGAACCAGCCTTTTCCTTTGAGTCAGTACATGGAAGATGACTTGCGGATGATAAAGTGCGAAGGGCGATTTGAGTAGCTGGGCAATCTCCATAAACAAGGTATGCAAATTAGCGTCATCATTGGCGCAAAATATTACCTGCTGGTTGTACCAGGCTAAGAGTTTCCCAACCAAACTGGGTTTGCTAATTCTACCAGATGTTGTAAGAAAACGTGAGTCTTGTGCTGTAGCTACCATCCAATGCAAGGAATTGCTTTTTGCTAAGCTTTTTTGGAAGCGTGAAGGTATGAATGTTCCTTCACTCAGCCAGTCTTGAAGAACCATTGCTGATAAAGCACTGACCGTCATTCCTTGACCATAAACTGGACACAATGCACAAACTGCATCGCCCATAGTTTCCACAATCATTACCGATTCAAAGCGATCGGCAAGTACACGCGCCGCCAGCATTCCGGCAATACTACCCCCAATCACAACAGCTTTCTCCAACCTCATATCAGTAATTCCAAATCCAGAATTGTCTATCCTTATTGTGACAAGCATGGATATTTAAATAACCGAAAAGGACGCAAAGGTAGTGTCAATCGTCTATACCAAGGATACACAAATGATCCTTTATAAGTTGCTCGCCTAGATGCATTGGGTACGGTAAAAGGATATTCCCCATCGACCAAGCAGGTGTAATTCGCAGATAGTGCGGCACTCGGCACAGCGCCTTGAGACATTCTTCCGTCTGAAAATCCGGGTGGACGAAGAACGGCACCATCTCTACCATCTGCTGATGTTTGAATGGGATGTTTGCACCGTACTCATCGTACCGAGAATCCCTTTCATTTCGATGGAAGTCGAGCATGTAAAGTTCTCGTGCCGTTGGTGTATCCTGCCCCTTCTGTGTTTCCGGTAGTTGTCCTACCGAAAAGTAATGTAGCAGTTCTGGTACAGATTTATCGTAAAAACCACTCAAATGTTGGAGGTCTCGTGCTGTAGAATGCTCGTTCCAAGCTTTTCGATTGGTGATATATTGCGGTGTTTCTTTACCAGTACGAAAACGAACTACTGCCAGCAAGTTATTTAGTTGGGTGTTATCACGCGTATACACGCAATTGTGACCGGGAACATGGCGAAAGTCGAGAACATCCCGATGTGCCAGTAGATACTCATTCTTTAATTGGAACCAGATTTTGCCGTCATCATCGTCCCCGCGCTCGTTTCGCCACCCTTCAGCTTCAATCAGAACAATGGTTGGTCTATCTAGGTGTTGGGTTACTACGTGTGCTACAAACTGTACTAAATCCGTGCCGTTTAACTTAATTTTGCTGTTAACACGCTTTTGCCTTTGAGCAAGCTGATCGCGACGCGCATCGGAAAATATTTGTCCAACAGCAATTCCTGCTTGTGGGTAAGGAGTCCAATTGTTAGTATCTGGAAGTAGTACATCTACTGCACCCGTTGCACGCAACCTAACAGCAAGGGCATAGTGGATGTCGCCCTGATACTGATTCTTTTTGCAACGACAGAATGCGATTACATCTAATTCTGGAGCGATTTCTTTCGATATCTTAGCTTGCTCATAGATTTCGGAAGGTAATCCATACAGTGCTCCTATCTGGCGTAGTGTTGCATCCAGCACAGCGTTCATAACACGCCCTTTTGTCTTTTTGCTGTAGGATGGTTGTGTGTCTTCTTTTTCGCTTGGTTTTGGTTTAACAGTCTGTACCATTTGCGAGCTAATCTTTTCCAAGATGCAGGCTTCGCGAACTGCTCCTTTAATGTTTTGTTGGGGGAGAATTCCCTTCTTTTTGGTCTGCCCAATTTCGATGATTGTGAAGCAGTAGGCTGTAGCGTCAGGATTGAGCGGATCAATAATACGTTGCTTTAAAAAGGTACGCCATGCATCCCGCTTAGCTTGATGCTGCTTACGTATCTGCTTGTCGAAATCGCTGCCATCTTTGGGGGCAAGCCCAGCTGTATTGAGTGGTTCTAGAAGAGTTGCATCGTCAATCCAGATTTGTGAAACTTGGATATGTGCTGGAAAATCCTCCTCTTCACTAAGGAGGAAGGCATTACGTAATTGTTGGTAAACCGTGTCATAAGTATCTCGTTCTCGCCACAAAATAAACGTATCGGCTCAATAATCTGGGGTAGCAGAGAAAAATAAAAAAGTGAGCAAG
>CAZZVG010000956.1:0-3423 GCA_964657295.1 Iningainema sp.
CCCCTCTCCCTACCAAGGTAAACGCCCCGAGTAGCTACCGTGGCGCTCCCGTTCAAGCTCCAGCCGCTGACGCAATCGGTGATAAATTTCACGAGCTAAAGTTTCGAGATCGAAAGAGTCTGTATCAGTCGGTTCAGAAGAGGAAGGTTCGATAATTTCAGTGACAGGTTGTATTGGGGTAAAAGTATCTGGAGGATTACCCGATTTACCGTTAGCAAAACTCTTAAGCTGAAGTAAGTTTTGAGTAGAAGCTTTTGGCGATCGCAACTTTGTCGATGCTGAATTTTGATGTTCAAATCCGTGGTTAACAAAACTGACAGGAGTAGACAATTGTGAGCCTTCAGTAGGAGTACTATCATTTACTAACTCTTCAATTCTCGTCCATTGAGAAGGTGAATTAGAGGAGTAGGAAGATGAGTCAGTGGTAGAAGTTCGCTTGCGAAAAATCAGGGGAGTTGATGAATAATGACTTGAGCTTTCATTCAACTTAGTCGTTTTGTTTTCCGAAGAATTTGACTGTAGAGAACTGAGTGTCGTCAAACCTTGTTTTTCGGTTTTTAACAAAGGAGAAGATGAAACCAAAGAAATCAATGTTCCAGGTACCCTCTCGTCGGAACTTTTTCTTTGTACTGGAAAACCTTTTGAAGACTCGACTTTAGTAGAAGTTTTTACAGAAGCTTCATCTGCTTGTTCCTCAGACTTGTTTATTGATGGTGGAGAGGTTAGGATATCGTCTGGTACTTTACCGCTAGTGTTAATGTGCTTCAGCAAATTCAGGTTTTTTTGTGCATCTTTAGAATTAACGACAAACTCGCCAGGAGTCAGCATGGCAGGTACAGTATCAGATGGTGCAATCTTTGGAGTGCCTGTGATATTTGAGGCTGTAACATGCCCTCCAACAGCATATCCTTGAGGTGGTGGTAAATCCTCCTGAATTTCAGTACTGTCATTAATGAATGCGTTCATAGTACGTGCCCCTTCTCCAGGCTCGCTTGTGGGGAAATGAGATCGCATTTCCCTATCTACTGTATTCGAGCTATTTTTTCCATTGACATTTACTTTATAATATGCATAGAGATTAGGTACAGCAGGTAGAGATTCAGAAGCTGTTGGTTGTACACCAAGATCCGATGTAATATTTAAAACTGAAGTGTTATTGGCAGTATTGATGAGAGAAGGCGGTGATTGAACGCTCTTTTGGACTGCTTCTGCTTGTAAATGTGTACTACCGTTAAATCCATCATCCAGCTTAAATGTAGTCTGCAATACTTGATTAGAAGTAGTGGCAAGATCGATATCTTGTGGTAATATATTCGTGCGATCGCCATCTACCACAGGCGGTATGATGTTGAGTAATTCACGATGTTGTGGCGAAGCTTGTATTAGTGTGGTGTCACCAGACGTAGTTTGTGATTCCACAAATTGGGGAGATTCCACGACAACTGGGTGTTGTGTCAGAAGATTTTGTGGCGGTGTCAGAGTGCTAGAGCCATCTACCACAGGCGGTATGATGTTTGGTAGTTGAGGATGTTGTGGAAGAATATTTTGCTCCCGTGTCGGAGTGACATCGCTCTCTAACTCCTGTAGCGGCATGACAGGTGCAGACGATGCAACACTTGGGAATTCACTATCAACGGGATTTCTCAATACTGTCTGTCTCTCTTGTAGAGTAGAGTGCGAACTTTCTAAAAATTCACCTGCCAACTCACGTGTCATATCGCCTAACGCATTATTGACACTAATTTTCTCACTGCTATCAATAATATCGTGACTATTTATTTGCTTAAGAGATTGGGAGACTTTTTCTACAGAAACAGAAGCACCTGCTACTTTTTTAGATTTAGATTGCTTTGGATTATTTTTAGATTTAGTTTGTTTCTTATTAGCTTTAGATTGCTTTTGAAGAGTTAATTCATCTGTGGATTGGCTGTCTGTATTGGTTCCAACCCTTCTTTTACTACTTTTTGCAAGCTGGTTGTTCTTAAATTTCCCAACTTCAATAGTATGATTTTGCTGAAACGAATGAATTTCAAAATGCGGTTTGTTAGCATTCCATTCCGTCACATGTCCATCTGAAAGCTGCGAAAAATCAGATTTACTTAAACTAAAAGAAGATGCTAAAGAAGTGGATGGCTTAATCAACCCATGTAGTAAAGCAGGAAAAGAAGATTTTTGTAACAAAAGACTTGGGGGTGATAAAGATGCTCCTATCCCAAGTAAGGGAGATTTTATTCCTAATGGAGATTTAAGAATTTGCATAATTAAATTAAATATAAAGTATCATCATATCGTCAGCATTTATTTATCGTGCCGTCATGCCGTCAGCTTCAGCTATGAAAAGAACTTTATAGAAGGTGACATAAGTCAAGTTCTTATGAGTGATGCTAGCTGATAGCTGACTAATGACTACTCACGAACTAGAAAAGAATCCAGTCTTGGCACGTTTTGTACTGTTACCTCCTCCAGCTTTTTTCCCAACATTCAAACCTTCAAAAGCTAGAGTTAATTCCTCAATAGCGACAACATTTCCATCGGCTTCGAGAGCGGAAGATTTCCAAGCTACAGGAATCGCGCCAATGAGAGTCCAACTTTTCATGATTTCGCCCGCTTGATTGAAAACAATAATGTTCACGTTTCGCCGACTAGTCTCTTGTTTTTGAAATATTTCGCCGAGCCATGTCCAAAAAGTCAGATCGTCTGTGATCCCATGTTTAAGAGTGACATCTTCAAATTCTGCATGACCTAAAAAAATACGTTGCTGATTATTAACGCCTCCTTCATAGTAAGTTTCTTTTTGAATTTGAACACCCAATCCTGAACATTCAGTAAAAGATGCAGCTATTGAGCCACCAATCTCAACATAAAAACGATTGGTAGTAACATAATTTAACTCATGTTTAACATTGCCGTTAACATCATTGGAAGTGCTACCAACCATTACAACCACCTTTGTTTGCCATAGTTTCTTACCCGTTCCCCTTGACAGCGCATATCTTCTAAAAAAAGCTGATACACGCGTTCGGTAAGCTTGCTCAGGACTAACGGGTCACTGAGGTACTTTTCTGCTATAACTGGCATCACAGCGTAACCTGCTGTACCAGCAAAATCTCCAATTGGTGCTAAAGAAGGCTGTATTTGCTCTGAGTCCATAGTGAAAGAACCTATTCCTCTTTCCAGGCTATAGGCATTGCATCAAAATCAAAATTAGCCAAAAGTCGAACTCAATACAGTTCGGTAACCCCCCGCGACTCGAATCTTCTGTACGGGCGGGTTTAAATTGATGTTGCTTTACTTTGAGTGCTCGGAATTAAACCCGCCCCTACTAGCAATACGGTTCGGTTAAGAAATTTATCTGTTGAGGCAGGCAGGGGGGGAAAGAGTTGATAGACAATTGGTTTTTTCCTCCCCTGCTCCCCCTACTCC
>CAZZVG010000957.1:0-3423 GCA_964657295.1 Iningainema sp.
AGTATCCAAGGGAATGAGCCGTGAAGAGGCTTATGCGATCGTCCAATCTTGCGCTCACGTGGCTTGGAATAAACCCGATGGCAATTTCCACGACTTGATTAGTCAAGATTCCCGTGTTACCCAAAAATTATCGCCAGCAGAAATTGAGACGTGTTTTAATCCACAGCAGCAGCTGGGACATTTAGAAGAAGTTTACCAAAGATTGGGCATTTGAGAAGTCAGGAGCCAGAAGTCAAGATGTCTATTCTGACTCCTAACAAATTGTAACATTGTTAGCTTTTAGCATCCGAAGGATGCAGCCAGTTGAACAACCCTAAAGAAGCCACTGTGCCAATAAAATGCGCGGCAATTCCGCTCATATTTGCTGCTGCCACAAAGATATCCAGTGGACGAATAATCCGATTTGGATCGTAGATTGCAACTCCTTGAGGTTGAGCGATGGATTTTGCCAGTAATATTGCCAAACTGACTCCACCACCAATGATGAAAAGCAGCATCCCGACAAAGCCTGCAATTGCACTAATTCGCAGCAGTTGTATCAACTCGGCTTTTTTCGGATGTAACTCAGGACTTGAAATGCGAAGCCGTCTTGCATAACGGGTTAGACGAAAAGCTAGATAAAGACTGAACAGCAGTGTTAAAATTCCACATACCGCCCAAAAAACACTCACACCACTTCCTGGAGTCGTTCCTTGATTGTAGTTAGCCACTACCGTGCCGGGGACTCCCTGAACTCCTGGCGTAGGTGTTATTGCTTGACTGAAGCTCCGACTGGAAATCGCGAATATCAGCATCAGTAACGAAGCCGCACCCAATCCCACTTGTAGCCCCAAACTTCCCCAACCAATGAAGCGCAAAAGGTTGGCAGTTCTTTCTAATTTAAGATTAACTGGGCTTACTTCGGAGGGGGTTTGCACGATTGGATGGAGATGAATTGAACAAGATAATCTTAATTATAAGTATGCCTGTGGCAAATTATGACTATCTGAAGTTAGATTAATCAGCCGCTAGTCCTAGTATATTGAGGACGACACGGGGTTCCCCAACAAACTTGCCCTGATGGTATGTCACTAAAAACACTGCTACGAGCACCAATTACAGCATTAGCACCGATTTTTACTCCCGGCGCGACAAAGCAATCTGTGGCAATCCATGCTCCATTACCGATAGTGATACTTGCTGTTTTCAACCTAAAAGTAGGATCGTCGATGTCGTGACTACCAGTACATAAGTAACTTTTCTGTGAAACTACGCAGTGTTCGCCGATGTTGATGTTGTCGAGACTGTATAAAACTACGTCATCTCCAATCCAAGTGTAATCACCAATGGAAACTTTCCAAGGATAGGTAAAGCGAGAAGTTGGTCGAATGATCACATCTTTACCGATGCCAGCACCGAAAAGTCGCAATAAAGCGCAACGCCAATTGTTCAGAGGATGAGGAGTTAGAGGAAAGGCGATCGCTTGAACCAACCACCACAACAAAATATACCAACCAGCACGTCCCCGGTCAAACCAGGATTGGTCATATTTACGTAAATCTATAAAAGGTCGATCATCAATCATCAGCAATTGTTATATCAGTTTTTGGTTGCCCCTACTCTTCACTACTTTAAATTGCTGTTTGACCAATTTCTGTAGGGAGGGATGGGGGCACAGAAATTGTTGTAGATGTGGTATTTAGCCGACCACCACAGTGGCTCAATTCATATAATTTTACACTAATTAGATACTCGTATTGACTTAAAAGCCGTGCGTAGATGTATCCAGCTTTGCCATCCAAAAAACCACGTTGGATGATGTAGAACAAAATAAACCGCAAAGTGGGTTTAAATGGCAGCCTCACCCAGACTTTTTTCAAAAAGCGCTTACGTTGAACTGCATCACCGAAGAGATTTGCACCAATGGTGTCACTTTCATTTTTAGCAGTAAGTAGATTGAGATAAACGCCAGCTTCCCAGTTTGAATAACGGTTGTGCCGTTCTATCCAATGATAAATATCGCGGAAATCCTCATGAACCATGTCATTTTTTAGATAGCCGACTTTTCCTGTTAAGACAACGTGTTCATGAACTTCATTATCGCCAGTATTAGGAATATCTTCAGTATGGAGGTTTTCGTAACGACCTTGTTTGTGCTTAAACAAACGCAAATTCCAATCTGGATATTTACCACCGTGACGAATCCATTGACCTAAGAAAAAGACCCGACGGTTGAGGTAGTAACCGTTGTATTCGACATTTTGAATTGCAGAGGCAATTTCTTCCCAAAGTTCTGGAGTGATCCGCTCATCACAATCAACGATTAACACCCATTCATTGCGAAAAGGTAGGTTATCTAAAGACCAATTTTTCTTTTTCGGCCAGCGCCCATCAAAATGGAACTGCACGACAGAAGCACCGTAATTTTTAGCAATTTCGACACTTCTGTCGTTACTTTGAGAATCAACAACGAACACTTCATCGGCTCTCTGGATGCTTGTCAGGCAGGCAGGCAAATTTGCTTGCTCGTTTTTCGCGGGAATTAGCACAGAAACAGGTATTTTAGAAGACATATATCACAGTGTTGGGTGTTAGTTATTATTAGGTGTTAGAGGTTAATTATTTAAAGCTAAGTCAGTCGCTTCAGAAAGCTAATCATATCAATATGCTATCAATCCTACTAACAAGTTATTGACTCCGTTTTGTTTTGGATAGTAGACCCTGAATAGCGGCATTTAAGTAACCGATCTGACCGTAGGCATAGACAAGTTTGTCAAAGCGTTCTGCTGGGTCTGAGAAGTACTGTAATGCCTTGTATAATCCACGTAAAAACCGTTCGCTGCCACGTTGTAGTTGACCTACACCAGCTTTACCTGTGATTTGTTCCCGGTAACACTCACTAATACCCTGCCACCAGCCTCGGTTGAAAAACCAAGAACGTTGGAGACGTTCTGGTGAGACGTTATGTGCGACTAAGGCATCTGGAAAATATGCGACTTGCCAATTCCGTTGCAAGGCATATTCGGTCATTTGTAGTTCTTCATTAGACAATAATTTTGTACCCACTCGACCCAAGTGAGTATCAAAACCTCCGATTTCTTCTAAAAAGTTTCGGCGAATGGAATAATTTAAGCCTCTTGGGGTTAAACCTGGATTGTCAATATAAACTATGCTATCACCCAAGTCATAGGCTCCTAAATTCGCGGCTAATCCGGTGGAAAGCCAACGCGGGGGTTGAGTTCCTTGAGGCCATAACAAAGTGACTTTGCCGCCTGCGATCGCTAGAGTCGGATTATTTTGATAAGCCGAGTACAAAACTTGTAGCCAGTGATCGCAAGCAACAGCATCGTCATCTAAGTATGCCAGAATTTCCCCTCTCGCCACTTTAGCGCCGGTATTACGGGCGACGGATAGACCAATTTCTGGTTCAAAGACATATTTAAG
>CAZZVG010000958.1:0-3422 GCA_964657295.1 Iningainema sp.
TACAGAGGAAAATTTATAGTGCGAAGCTAGCGTAGGTGATTGTTCCAGCAATTCAAATAAAACACTAGGGAGATTTTGTAAGAGAGTATAGAAGATGGTGTCTGTCTTCATTCATTATTGATTTTGATCTACAAAGAACATATGTATTGTACGTTGTAGCGATCGCCAGCTAGCGGCTCATCAGCTTAAGCACGTCGAGCGTGATATCTGGAAAAGCAATCGGGCTGATAGTTCCCGTCCTCAAAATGACTTGCGACTGATATGTATCGCCAATTGGCTCGCGAAAAATCACGACTTCACGAGCCTTCAAATTCACCACCCAATACTCTTGAATTCCTACTGCTGCATAAACTTTTGTCTTCGTCTCTAGGTCTTTTTTCAGACTGGAATCGGCATACTCAACGATCCAAAAAATATTCTCTGGGTAAGGATGATGATCGAGGTACTCCTCATCTAATGGTGCGACTACAGCAATATCGGGTTCGGGTTCAGAATTATTTCCGGGTATTGTAATCGGATGCCCTTCGCGAACTTGTGCTCTCTCTCCAAGTTGCTTCCTAAGTTGATTGGCAAATCGATCCAGGAAAAAGACATGAGGTGTACCCTCTGGACTCATTTCAATAATTTCCCCATTTAGTAATTCAACCTTGCGAGCATCGAGAATACCCGCCTCAATCATGCGGTGATACTCTTCGAGCGTCCATTTTGCTGTAGTGACAGTCATCGCAGTTAGCCTTTAACTCAGAGATGTTTTCTTCTGCTTCCGCTTTCCGGATCGATTCAATAATGACTTGCCTATTCTCACCTATTTTTGAAGTGCCTGTTGAAACGTCCTGATAGCATCCACATGATTCACCATAGTGATGCAACGTAACAACAAATCCAGATCGATCCCTTTCACCTCTTCACTACTGGAAACCCTTTCATATTCTAGCGTTTTACCCTCTGATCGCAGGTGATAGACCTCTAACACTCCGTCTTCCCAAAACCACACTTCCGGAATCTTCAGTCGCTTGTATGCGTCCAGTTTGTTGATACCACCACTGGTAAACACCACCTCAATCACTAGATCGGGACGCACTCGACCTGGTGCAAGTTTATAAGATTTATCAGCCTCTCGCTTGACGGCGACTGCTTCACTTTCGAGGGTCATGGAGCCAGTTGGGGTAAAGTCAAACCCCGCCATCAGCAGGTATAATTCTAACAATGCGCCGATCCTTTCCTTAACTGTTTCGTGGGGTTCACCTGGCATTCGTCGGATCTCCAAAACTCCATCCAGGAAAGAGAGCCGATATCCAGCACGGTCTAACAATTGCTCAACTGCTTTGAACTCTCTCCAGGTCAGTCCTTCAAACAGCAGGGGTGATTCTTTTCTGGGTGTTGCGATTGTTGCTGGGGTCATATTTGAGTCTCCAGTCTGTCTCCAGATCAGAAATAATCTCTATGGAAGAGGTATGGTTCTATTGTAACTTCTTTTTGTCAGAGCGATCGCTCTCTAATTTGTGGGCTAATTGACGACTGTTATCTGTACGTGGCTCTTTTTTCAGGCATTCTGCCACAAACAGTATGTCCTCTTCCTTCCACTTGAATTTTCCTCCGCGCCCCGGTAATTCCCACAGCCCTTCTATACCCAACTCCTACCATTTATGTAAAAAGACTGTAAAGATTTTCGGTCTAATGACAGTACATTTAACTACGGTGATGTCTCTATGGGATAATCTTGACTGCCAGCACCAGTTATCCAACTTAGCTAGGCGGTTTTTATTTTTACAAAAGAGACTTCAAATGAAAACGGTGAAATCTTTAGCGACGTTAACGCTTTGTATTCTATCAGCATTAGGTACTTCAGTTGTTTTGAACACCCAACAGGCAAAAGCCGAAAAAGCCTGCTCAAATAGAAGTCTATATGGTGCATATAAAAATCAAGGTCAAGGGTATTTGAATAACACCGACCCATTTGCCATAACTAGTTTAGTCACCTATGATGGCAATGGAAATTTCACTGGCATTGTTCTGGCTAGAAGTATTGCAGGAAATGTGACAACCAATATTGCCAATAAAGGCACATACCTTGTGAATAGTGATTGTAGCTTTACTCTATCTGTTACTAGAGGCGATGGGACGAGTGCGAATTTTAGCGGTGTTGTCTACGATGACGGTAACAAGAATGATGTTACTGAAACTGACTCCGGTACTATTGTTAATTACACAAGTGAAAGAGTTAGAAAGTCCTACCCATCCCATTAACACAATTGAAAATTGAACGAGTTTTCTAACAGTTGGGTTTATTGTTGCTTTAATACCAACTCTAAAAATGATTGCTACAAATGAATCCCTAGGTGGATGCCGTGCGCCAGGAAGTCGCCCTCCTGATTTGCTAGCTGCACTCCGCAGCTAGCGAATGCATCTTAAATTTGTTTACATAGCTCGTTGAGCTTGGCAATTCCTAAGGCTTCGATGTCAGCTTTCTTCGTAAAGCCTAGCCGCTTCTCCACTTCCAGCTCGACGGACAAACCAAGTGTATCCCATCCACCCTTGCGTGAATTTACGAACCGCTCTGCCGTTATACCAGGACAACATTGTTTTACCTACGGAGGTGCGTGTTTATCTGGAATGTCCCCCCTAATCAGGCAGACTACCTGCTTGGGCTATACGCAGACGGTAACCAAGGCTATGCAAAATCAGACTGATCGTCCGCAATTCAGGGTTTCCATTCTCAGACAGGAGGCGATAAAGATTCTGCCGATTCAAGCCTGTTTTTAAAGCAAGACTTGTAATTCCTCCCTGCGCTTCTGCTACATTCCGCAGTGCCTGAAGGAAAAAAGGTAAATCACCATCTTCCTCATATTCTTCTAAAGCAACATCCAAATAGGCTTCTGCCATCTCTGGATTTCGTAATTCATCAATAACCATTTCATGATGATTTCTTAGTCTACCACGCATCTTGCTATTCCTCCTGATATGCCTGCCAATATTCCTTTGCTTTTTGAATATCTCTGTCCTGACTGGTTTTGTCGCCCCCGCACAACAGGATGACTACATTATTGCCTGACTTTCCAAAGTAAACACGATAGCCACTGCCGAAAAAAAACCGCAATTCATAAACACCGTCACCAACACGCTTGCAATCGCCATAATTTCCTTGTTCAAGGCGTTCTACCCGCCGAATGATACGGGAACGAATCACATAATCCTTCACACTCAATAGCCATTCGGTATAAGGCTCAATGCCATCGCTCCTGGCATAGAGTTTCACGATTTTTGGAGAAGCATTGTCAGCCATGCGATCAACTTTAATGTAGCTTTAAAGCGACAAAATATCAAGGGTTCCTCTTCATCACAACGCTCAACCAATAAAAATTCCTCCAAGATACGTCATCAACTTATCAGTATCAGAAGGATGTCCTCGGAAACCGATATAC
>CAZZVG010000959.1:0-3416 GCA_964657295.1 Iningainema sp.
GGTCGTGGCAACCAGAGTAATTGCCTACCCCGAAATATTGAGGGGATACCATTTTCAGTCTTTATGTTCTTGCCATGACGCAAAATTTCATTAACTACTTTGCGGTTTTGCGATTTAGCATAAGCAGTTTTTCTGCGTTCTAACTCGCGTTTCTTGTTGACAAGCTTGCGGTAATTAGCTGACTTTTTCCACTGCCGTTTACCTTTCTTGACCTTACCTTTTTTGGTGACTGTTTTACGTCCACGTTTACCTTGAAAGTCAGGATGATAGTTATCTGTGTTGGTACGACGTTGAGAGCGTTGCATCTTGCGTTGTATTGCACTGATATCACGTTCAAACGTTGGTACGCCTTCCGCAAAAGGTAACAGTCCTGCGTGTTCATCTCCAACATAGGCGATATTAGAAACGTTTAAGTCAAGACCTACAAGTCCATCAGAAACGTAGTTCTGTGACTTTTGGTAGGGCTGACCTTCGCTAATTAGTTGAGCGTACCACCTGCGCTTACCGTTAAGAGTACGCCACAAAAGGCGAACATATTTAACGGGAGAATTCAAACCATGAAGGATGACAGGATTAGCTGGGTCAATGATTCCTTTGATTTGAAGCTTACCCCAAATTACTTGGTCATCTTTCCACCTCAATCCTTGTTTATTTGATTTACCCTCAACGGAGCTAAAGCTGTTAGGGACTTTAAAGCGAACTTTTTTAGCCTTGCCGAACAGAACTTTTTCGGTTGCCCTAAAAGCACGAGTTGCTAATTTCTGCACAGCTGCTGAGTCAATTTTTTCGGCTATCCATTTAGACTTATTAGCCACCTGACTTGCATAAGCTTGTAAGTCATAGTCGGAATACCTGTAAGCCTTTCTTGCTTCAGCAAACGCTTCACTGCGCTTTTTCTTTTCTTCTCTGGATATCTTCTTGGCTGTTTTATAGGCATCAGAATTGCGTACCAACTCCATCCGCTCCATCGCTTCATTTAAGCAAGCATTATAGAGTTGACGAGATGCTTGAAACCGAGACAGTAATTCTGCTTCCTGTTTACTATCAACATTCAGAGGCATCTCTGTTATGAATGATGGCGTTGTCTTCCGAGCCACTTAACATCACCCCCCTGTTTCTTTGCTAAACTCTATTTAGTATAGTCAACAGTTCTAAGAATGTCAACAGGAAAAGGAATAAAAAGAATAAGAAATCAACCAGTTTTGCACGATGAGGTAAAAAAAAGACATGGAGTTTTGTTAACCGATACGGCTTGGGAGCTTTTAGCGAGAAAAGCCCAATCAGAAGAAACAAGCATTAGTGAAGTGATAGAGAAATGGGCAAGAAATATTGACGGCAGTTAAAACAGAGGAGTGCCGTCTTTCCACCCCGATATAAATAACGTGACAGAGTACAGCCGTCACTTTGTCACTTCGGGGCTATCAGACATCCCGATTTTTCAGGTATATTCGCCTCCTGCCACTTACCCAGCAATAGAGAACAAAATTTAGCTTAATCGGGCATTCATCCCACATCTCACCCCTTCGTCTCGGTGGGATGAATACCTGGACAATTAAGGTACGTCCTCCGACCTATATCAACCGCAGGTTGATGAAGGAGTGGGGACAGCGCCTTAATTGTCATTTTCCGGTTGGTCTTGACTTTCAATGTACTGTCTTAAGGTTGTGATGGTCACGCCTCCACAGCTAGCGACAAAGTACGACCCATTCCAAAAAACATCTTTTGTGTAAAAGCGCTTCAAATATTCCGCGAATTCTTGTCTCAGCTTACGAGAAGTAACTGATTTAATATTGCTGACAAGCGTGCTTAGCTGCAAGTCGGGATGATACTGAAATAACGCATGTACATGATCGGTTTCACCGTTAAATTCAACAAGCTTGCAATCCCATTTGGTTAACAATTCTTCAAGAACAGTGTGTAAACGAGTCAACATTGTATCTGTAAAGACTTTGCGCCGATATTTTGTAGTCAAAACCAAATGCACCTTAAGGTTGCTGACTGACCTGCCTTTTGAAACAAAATCATTTTTCATGAGATTTACAGAAACTTTGTTATAATGACTGTAGTCCATAATAGCAACACTAATTAAAAGCAGGAGGTGATTTCTAATGTTGCTAAATTACCAATACAGAATGTATCCAGACAAAAATCAAAAATTGGAGTTGAATGAATGGTTACGAATCTGCTAGTATTGGTACAATTGGCAGATGGGAGACAGATTCAAGTGGTGGGAATTAAATAGGAATTACACTATCTTTCCTCAAGGAGAGTTTTGCTACATTTCTTGAATTATAAATTACGAATTATTTTGACTTGCGTTGCATCAGTGTAGGTAGTTCACTAGTAGATTAAACTTAAGCACAGACAATTTTGGGAAAATCCCGGGTGAATTTATGTTAGTTTCGGGTGAGAGAAAAAAAATTAATACTATATATAAAATAGGACGATAGAGCCAGAAGTGACTAGTATTGAAAAAGACATTTTATCTATTTCAGGACAAGTGCTGATTCCACAGGCGCCTCCTGGGTTTAGGTCAGGTTTTATCGGCATTATAGGTCGTCCTAATGTCGGTAAATCTACGCTGATGAATCAATTAGTAGGACAGAAAATTGCCATTACATCGCCAGTAGCACAAACGACACGCAATCGATTGCGAGGCATTTTAACGACACCAGAAGCGCAGCTAATTTTTGTGGATACCCCAGGAATTCATAAACCCCATCATCAACTGGGGGAAGTACTGGTGCAAAATGCCAAAATAGCCATTGAATCTGTGGATGTAGTGCTGTTTGTGGTGGATGGAACAACGAACTGTGGTACAGGCGATCGCTTTATTGCCGATTTACTGAGTCACAGCCCAACACCAGTCATTTTGGGTTTGAACAAAATCGACCAACAACCACCAGAATCCCAGCTTTTAGATGATAGCTACATACAGTTAGCTCAGTTGCATCAATGGCAAACAGTGAAATTCTCTGCTAAGACTGGTACACAATTGCCGGAATTGCAACAGTTATTGATTCAACAGGTAGAAACAGGACCATTATACTATCCACCCGACTTGGTAACTGACCAGCCGGAACGCTTTATTATGGGCGAATTGATTCGCGAACAGATTTTACTGTTGACTCGTGAGGAAGTTCCCCATTCGGTAGCCATCTCCATCGATCTGGTAGAAGAGACACCAACCATTACTCGTGTACTCGCCACTGTTCATGTAGAGAGAGATTCCCAAAAAGGGATTCTTATTGGTAAAGGCGGAACGATGCTAAAAGCAATTGGTAGTGCAGCACGCGAACAAATCCAAAAATTAATCGCAGGCAAAGTCTACCTAGAACTGTTCGTCAAAGTGCAACCAAAGTGGCGACAGTCTCGTGTGCGTTTGGCAGAGTTGGGGTATCGCGTGGAAGAATAAA
>CAZZVG010000960.1:0-3411 GCA_964657295.1 Iningainema sp.
TGGAATCCTTTCATATCTACAAAAAGAGATATACAACGAATTGACGAGCTAGCTTCAAAAAATGCTGTCATAGTTGGAGTTATAACATTTTTTTTTGTTCCAGCAGGATTACTTTACTTAAACAGAGGTATCAATGCTCTTAAGATTCTAGGCTATGCTTTTACTGTGTCTTTTGTATGTAGCTTAGTGGCAAAAGAAAATACTAAAGCTTTAAGCAATTTAGTTGGTCTAGTTGGAACTGGAGCGATAACAGCAGAACAAGTAATGACAGTAAATAAAGCTCAACAGAAAAAGCTAGAAATATCTACATTAAGTTCCACTTATCTTTCTGAAAACAGCAATAGGAATTCTCTTGGTTTCGAGACAAATAAAGAAACTGTAAAACAACTAAAGCTGTTGAAAGAAAAATATGAGGCTAACGAAATTTCCGAAGAAGAATTTAAAGACGAAAAACAAAAAATTCTTAACTTGATGTAATTTAGAAAGATTATTTTTTTTACAAACAAGGAGTTAACATCTATGGCTAATTTTTTTAATAACATAGGTCGGGTAATTGGTGAAGGAATTTCGGAGGCATCAACTCAAACTTCAGCAGAAGCTAAGAGAAATGAAGAAATCTCAAACTTGGATGTTAAACTCAAGGAAATTGATCTCAAACTTTCTAAAAACTATACCTTAGTTGGTCAAGCGGTAGCCGATATTTTACGCAAAGCTGAACCTCTTCATCAAGAGTCTATTTTATCTTTATTTAATCCTATTAGGAAACTAGATGAGGAACGGATTCTGATTGTAGAAGAAATTAAGAAAATTAAGGCTAAGCAGGCTGAACAACTTAAGGCACAAGAGTTGCTCAAAATTAAGAAACAAGTTCAGGATGATCTGCAAAAACTCCAAGAACTAAAAGATTTGGGAGTCATTGATGAAGTTGAATTTGAAGTGACAGAAGCCAAGCTAAACAAGCGGATCAATAATTTCGAGAAGCTTTATAGCTTAAAGACTGCCTTTGAGCGAAATTTAATTAGCCACGATGAATACATAAAGAGAAAAGCAATGCTTGAATAATAAAATAGTAATACAAGAGCGAAAAATGTGGGGTTGAAGTGCGTAAGCACCCAGTCACATAACAGTCACACAAAAACACCCACCGTCAGAATGAGAAAGAGATGCGGGTGTTTTTGATTGTTGGGGTGATATCATGTCCCCTCATCTAAAACCCAATGATTGAAATAGCCTGCGCTATTTGCTCTGGGGAGATCTCAAGCTTTTCTGGAAGAATGCAACAAGGATATTTGTATCCCCTAGCGGTCTTACCGTTCCATTCGGGCTGTAGTGTCTCGATTAGATGCTTTTCAAGTCGGCGGTGAGACTTGCTTGCACAGTAGAGAAAGCTTGTTCCTGGTAGAACGAGTGCGATCTGAAAAGCCGTGTGTTGAGAGTTTAGCCGCACCAAGATGTTCTTGGATTCACCGATGTAAAGCCACTTGTCGCCACATTTAAATGTGTAAACTCCGGCAACAGCGGGGATATTTGCCAGATCTAAATGTTGCCATTTGATATTCAATAGGTTACTCCGGCTAAAAAATGAGGGTAGAGATCGCGCTCTGCTTTTGTTTGGGTGTAACACCAAGGTAGCGCTCAAGAGCGGCGAGGGTACGGTGACCACTGATGGATTGAATGTGACGCAAGGGGACACCAGAATCGCTCATCATGGTGAGTGCCGTTCTCCTAAACGAGTGGGTACTGACGCCATCTATTCCCAGACGTTGACAAGCTTCTCTGAGGATGGCGTCGGCACTTGCTTTGTGGATGTGTCCCAAGCCGTGACGACCGGGGAAGAGGAACTCTCGTTTAAGCTGGGGGCTGTACTCTTCTAGGTAGTGTTTCAGTTTTGGATGGACTTGAATTTCCCTTGTATCTTGCTTGCCTTTGGTATTTGGGGCGCGAAAGAGGATCACAGGTCTAACACCATTTGTGCCGAACACGTCTCGTAAAAAGAGGGTGCAGGCTTCGTTAATGCGACAAGCGGCATACAAACATACTCCAAACAAAGCGCGGTCGCGCTTGTTAACAAAACCTTCAATAAATAGTAAATTGATTTCAGTTGAGGATAATATTTCTGCTTGTCCGTAGCGGTTAATTTTCATGGGGTGACAGGCTACATGGTCATTGTGTAATAAGATAGTGTAACAGACTCAAACCCCTCAGATTCCGTGTGCGCGAGCGAAAATACTGCGGGTCAAAACGAATGCTTATCAATCGCTGACACCGCACCCCACGGCAGAATCAGGGTTGCAGCCATTTCTCATAAAATTTGCTTATGATATCGCTGCTATCACCGATTACAGATCTAATCGGCTACCCTTGATTGATGAGTGATAGCAGAGTGGTCATTGATGGCAGAGTCACCAATGGTAGGTTGCCGCGTCCCCCAGGACTGGCATTCTCGGATTCAGGAGATAGCAGCTGCTTCCGGACGCAGTGAAGCCCAAGTAATAAGGGAAGCTGTGGCACGGTATTTGGGTTCTTGGCAACTTTTGGTGATCTAGGTTGAGGGAAGGCAGCTATGTTGAGGGCAGCTATGCTGAAGGGAAGAAAGAAGGGAAATTCCCGAAATTCTTATTTTACAAGGGTTTCAAAACGAATGCCTTCTGCCTCCAGCATAGCTGCCTTAAAACCCAAATAAGAGCGTTGATCACCAAAATTGGACTTGAACCATAATCCTGGTTTGCTCAGGTCGGGAAGTGCAGGTTCGAGCGATTAGTATTGCAGGTCGTTACACTTACGCGAATCCCTATCAGGGATTAAAACTCAAAAAAGTCTTGATAAATTTCTTAACGTAACTTTATGCACAGATGCTCATTTCACCCCACTTACTAAAGAATGATTTCAATGAACTTTACAGACTTCTAGATAAGCTTGCACAAAATATTGACAACAAAAACACAGGTTATAAAGCTAACTCCTTTAACCAAGGCATCAAGGATATCAAGCAAATTATTAGTGAATTTAAACTTGTTAACAAGTAAATATAATTTTGTTAACAAGTTAATTTTATTCCGTACTATGTTTACTTATCAAATCTTCCACAAGCCGACGAGCAGAATAATAATTACCAGGCAACCCAGGAATGTTTTTGGAACACCAGTCAACTGACTTACCAGTTAAGAGCGCAGTTTTTACCGCCTCCCAAAGAGCGCGATCGCTCACCTCCCCGTCTTGGTTTTCAGCCTGAAACTGTTGATTTTGCGTGGTTTCAGAGGAGTTTTCTAATTCAGACTGTAACTGCTTCTGTAACTGAGCTACAACCTCATTATTAGCTGATTGCAACTGACTATCTGCTAATTTGAAACTGGGCTTCCAATTGGATAAATCTGGTACTCTAGCAGGTTGATGTTCCACCATGCAACACCT
>CAZZVG010000961.1:0-3409 GCA_964657295.1 Iningainema sp.
TGGTTAAGTCATCGTAGAGGGTAAATTTTTGCGACATGTAGCCGAGTTTCTGACGGACTTCAGCACTACGCAATTTAACCGTTTCTCCGACTAGACTGACTTTTCCCGAACTCGCTGGTATCAACCCACACAGCATCTTGATCGTAGTGGTTTTTCCAGCACCGTTTGCTCCTAAAAGACCAAACACCTCACCATATTGAATGTTTAAATTGATATCTTTGACGGCACGGAAATTACCGAAAACTTTGTTGAGTTGTTCTGCCCCAATTGCTGTTCCTGACGATTTCTCCGAGCGGAAAATTCGCGGGTAGTTACCAGCAGAATTATCACCTTTGAGTTCCCGCAACCGCGCCACAAAGGTGTTTTCTAGAGTTGGGGTATCGGTGGTAAAATGCTCGATTTCTAACTGTTGCTGTTCTAAGATGCGCTGAATTCTCTGGGTAGTTTCCTTCGGCTGGTTAGTCAATACATCCAAGCGATCGCCAAAGCGTTGCACATCAGAAACAGTATCTTGCAAATCAACATTCTTCATTAAAATGTCTGCTGCTCGATCTAGCTGGGCAACAGGCAAATAAACTTCTAACCGTTGCACACCTAAACTCGCTTTCACATGAGTAGGTGTATCGCACTGCTGTATTTTTCCTTCATACATTAAAGCAATTCGCGAACAGCGTTCTGCTTCATCAAGGTAAGGTGTGGCAACAACTGTCGTCATCCCTTCACGTGCAGCAAGTTGTGCTAGAATATCCCAAAACTCGCGACGTGATACCGGGTCAACACCTGTCGTCGGTTCATCTAACAGCAAGATTTTCGGTTGGTGAATGAGTACGCAGCACAAAGCGAGTTTCTGTTTCATTCCTCCTGAAAGCCTTCCGGCTAACCGCTCTTGGAACTGTGCTAAATCCAGTAGTTGCAGGTAGCGATCGCAAAGGCTTTTAAAAGTCGTGTCACTCACAGAATGCAAACCTGCTGCGTAACGCAAATTTTCCAAAATACTCATGTCTTGGTAAAGGCTGAAACGTTGGGTGAGGTAGCCCATTTGCAATCGCACATCTCTGGCTGGGGAATTAAGTACTTCCACAGTGCCACTTTTTTGCGGCATGACACCTGAGAGAATCTGAAATGTGGTGGTTTTGCCTGCCCCATCGGGACCGATGAGTCCAAAAATCTCGCCTGGATATATGTCTAAGTTTATACCGGATACGGCTTGTTTGTTTTGTTTGCCGTAGGAGTATTGTAAGTCCCGGATGGAGATGACGGGGGTGTTAGTGCGTTGTTTTTGGGTGTTTGTTTGGAGTGTTATTGTCATATTTAATGAACAGCAAAGAGGTAATGCCTACGTGAGTTGAACAACATACAGTAGGGGCAGGTTTTATCTAGATCTCTAGGTACATCCAATATGATCTCAAACCTGCCCTTACTCATTTCTCTGTTGTGGCAGAAGAATGCGAGCATCTGCTGGCATTCCTGGTTTTGCTAAACCTTGGTTGTTTTTTAGGGTGAGTTCGATGCCAAAGACTTGGGTGACTCTGTCTTTTTTGAAGTAGGTGTTTTCTGGGGTGAAGCTGGCTTTGGGATCTACCCGAGTGACTGTTGCCTGAAGGGGTTGTTTGGGGAAGGCATCTAAATAAACTAAACCGGGTTCACCGACTTTGACTTTACCGATATCTTCTTCGGGAATGAAGCCGCGTAGGTAGAGATCGTTAGTATTTACTATAGTTAACAGAGGTGCGCCTGCTGCGACAACTTCTCCCGGTTCTACGGAACGAGTGATGATGTCACCAGTCATTGGGCTGTTAATTGTTAGGTAATTTAAATTTGCTTGATTCTGCGCTTGCGTGGCTTGGGCGTTGTGGAGATCTTGCTGGGCAACTAAAATGTCGGTACGGGCTTGAGCAATTTGTTTCTCTATCTGTAAGGCGGCTGCTGCTTTGATGGGTGGATTGCGGAGCGTTGCTTGTGCTTGCATCACTGTCCCCTGTGCAGATTGTACCTGCTGACGAGCTGCATCAACGGTAGCTTGGGCTGTTTGGGCGCTGGTGTCATACTCATCTTTTGTCTGAACTGATACAGCACCTTGGGTTGATAAGTCTCGATACCGTCGTTGTTTGACTTGTGCTAGCTTTAGATTGGCTTGGGCTTGAATGAGTTGGGCACGCGATGCGGCCAGAGATTTCTCTGCCTCCCTGACTTTACCCTGACTTTCAAGTTTGACTTGCTCTGTGGTTAAATTTGCCTGCTGTAATTGAGCGTCTAAGATGGGTAACTGCTGGCTGTAACGCTTTATACTCTCCTGGGCTGAGCGGACTTTGGCTTGCGCTCCTTGTAACTGTGCCAGTTGGTCGGCATCATCTATTTTTACCAAAAGTTGACTGGGTTTGACAACATCTCCTTCTCTAACGGCTACACTAGCAATTCGACCACCAATTTTGGCTGACACATCGGTTTCATGCCCCTCTATACGACCACTTAAGAATAAACCCGGTTCAGGATGATAAAAGAATACACTGTAGACTCCGTATCCCACACCTGCTAAAAGTGCGATCGCTCCCAGAATCAGCACGGGTTTGGGGACGCGTCTTTTCGGTTTCTGCGGTTCAGGCTCTTGCTTTAGCGGTTGTTTTTCATCTTCCACAAGACCAATGGCAGTCTGTTTCGATTCGTGGTCTGGTTCGATCTGCGTTTGTGTCATAATAACCCCGTGAATAGTGATAAATTATCAATTTTTTCTTGATTGACTGATTAATCAAATATAATGTATACAAAAAAGTGGTGTTTATCTGGGTTTCAATGCACCTTACGTTAGTAAATGAGCTTTAAATTCCAGTAGTAGACATTGGGGTAAAAATCCGAAATTTTTGTAAGCACATCGCTTATAAGTTCAATTGTATAAACCTTAGCTACCGTCTAAATCTCACCAGCTATACATGCTGATAGCTGATGACTGCTGGCTCACAAATTTCCATACCTTGCAGAAAAACCTTGACGGCAGTTGTAATCATCATATCAGAGCTAATCTGTTGAGCATCAGGTTGTATAAATACTTCACGTGTAATAATATATGCGATCAGGGGACCGATGAAACAACGGGCGGCGGCTCCAGGATTCATCGGTTTCATGACTCCAGCGGCCATTTGCTTTTCTAGATAGCGAGTTAAGAAAGCAATGTTACGGCTAGGTCCAATAGTGTTGAACATCTCAGCGAATATGGGTTGTCGGAACGCTTCGGAAATGAGCAGTTTCATCAGTGGGAGGGATTTTGGGTTATCTAAGGCTCCCAGAAAAGCTTTCCCAAAAATGGTGAGCATCTCCTCAGGTGATTTGCTCATCAGTTCATCTTCACTGTGAGTTAACAATTGCAGCAGTGGCATACGTTGTTCTACCACCTGTTGAAGCAAGTCGTATTTAT
>CAZZVG010000962.1:0-3403 GCA_964657295.1 Iningainema sp.
CCTGGATATCTCTAAGCCAAGACCAAAGTGATGCTTGGGGAGAAACCTGGAGCCGCATCGGTAAGGTATTAATGAATAGACCTAACATGGATTCAGCCCCCACCAATTCCGAGGGACGACCAGAGACAGTCGCGCCGAATACCACATCTTCGAGACCGCTATAGCGACTCAAGAGCAAAGCCCAAACGCCTTGAACTAGAATATTTAAGGTCAAGTGATGTTGCCGTACTAAAGACTGTAAAGCGGCTGTTGCCAAAGCTGGCAAGCAAGCTTTTTGTTCACCGTAGCGTTCTTCCTGGGCAAAAAAATTAACAGGTTCAGCTTCTATTCCTAATGGGGTTGGACTTTTGAAACCTTGAAGTTTATCCTGCCAGAATGCCTCAGCCTGCGACAAATCCTGCTGTTTTAGCCAGACGATATAATTTCTGTAGGGATGACTGGGTTCCAGTGATAAATCTTGACCTTTGCTGAATACCTCGTAGAATGCGAAAACCTCCTTTAAGATGAGAGGCACGCACCAGCCATCTGTAAGAATGTGATGAGAAGTCCAGATGAATTGATAGGCATTCGAGCCTACTTGGAAAAGCGCCAAACGCATTAGCGGTGATTTAGTCATCTCGAAACCACGCAGTCGGTCTGTACTGAGATAGGTTTCTAATTTTTCTTGCTGCTGGGACAGAGAAAGTCTACGCCAATCTTGCTGCAAGAGTGAAACTTCCACTCCTTTCAGTACAACTTGAAGTGGCTCATCTTGATCTTCCCAAATAAAGGCTGTTTTGAGGATCGAGTGCCGCTCGACGACACGCTGCCAAGCTCTTTCAAAGGCTAACACGTTTAGTTCTTCAAGCAAGTTTAAAATGCACTGCTCAATATGTATCCCTGACTCAGAAGCAGATAAAGTCTCGAATAGCATTCCCTGTTGTGAAGGAGAAAGTGGATAAATTGATTCAATTTTTTTAGTTTGGAACCGAGTTAATAACTCATCCAGTTCTAATTGATTTAACTGTGCATCTGGAAAATCACTCGGTGTATATCCTCTATTCTCTTCTAACTGGCAATGTTCTATTATTGACTTGATTGATTGAATATAGCTCTGTGCCAATTTTTCCACTGTGGAACAAGTATGAACATGACTATCATAAGTCCAATCAATTCGTAATTCACCTTCTACTACAAGAGCATTAATATCCAATCGATGGTCACGAGTTTGCTTTAAACTTTGGCTAGCTCCAGTAGATTCAGGCGCAAATTTCCAACCAGTTTCTGATTGTACTTGGTCAAATTGTCCCAGGTAGTTAAAACTAATTTCTGAAGCGGGAATTGTTTTGATTTTTTCATTAACATTCGGAGCTTTACACAAGTAACGCAATATACCGTAGCCAATTCCACGATTAGGAATCGCTCGTAATTGTTCTTTGATTGATTTGATTATTTCTCCTGGTTGGTTTATTGAAGGCAATTGCAATAACACAGGAAACAAACTGGTAAACCAACCTACCGTCCGTGATAAGTCTACATCTGAAAATAGTTCTTCTCTGCCATGTCCCTCTAAGTCAATTAGTACCGTTGAATTTTTCGTCCACTCCGCTATTGAAACTACTAATGCACTTAGCAGTATATCGTTAATTTGTGTGTTGTAAGCTTCGTTGACTGACAGCAGCAAAGTCTGGGTTTCTTCTACACTTAATTTCACTAACACACCAGCAGCACTACCTGCTGTATTTTCTTGTTGAATGTCAGCACAATCTGATGGTAGTGCTGTTATCTTAGACCAAGGTTGGTTCAGCCAATAGTCTAACTCAAGTTTTATAATTTCTGACTGTGCATAATTGTTTAATTTCTCTGCCCAATCAATAAATGCTGTTGTTTTCGCACTTAGATCAATAGCTTTTTGAGTAATTAATTGTTGATAAATCCTTTGTAGGTCTGATAATAAAATTCGCCAACTTACACCATCTACTGCTAGGTGATGAATAATAATTAGTAACCTAGCATCACTTTCATTACCCAAGTTAAACATCACCACTTGCATTATCGGCCCTGTTGACAAGTTTAAACTTACTTGATATTCTGCAGCGATTTTTTCTAGAGCTATTGGTTGTTCACGTCTAGGCGTTGATGATAAATCTACTACGGTAAATGGTACCCTGTCATCTAACCCTTGGTTTATTTGTTTGTGTTCAGCTGCAACGGATGTGAATTTTAAACGCAAAGCATCGTGATGCTCTAGTAATTTTTTCAAGGCTATTTCAATTAATTCACTTTGCAGATGATTTGGAATCTGCAATAAAACTGATTGGTTATAATGGTGGGCTTCTGGGGGATTTTGTGCAAAGAACCTTTGTTGAATGGGTGTTAGGGATGCAATTCCAGTCACTATACCTTGTTTAGACTCAACACTCACTGTTGTATTGGCAACCCTGGCAAGTTCGGCGATGGTTTGGTTTTGGAATATTTGTTTGGGAGTGATTTGTATTCCTGAGTTTTTGGCGCGAGAAACTACTTGAATACTCAGGATAGAGTCGCCACCAATTTCAAAGAAGTTGTCGTGAATGCTGACTTTTTCTTTGAGCAGCAGTTGTTGCCAGACGTTAGTTAAAATTTGTTCTATGGCTGTACGTGGTGCTACGTATTCATGTTCCCGGCTAATTTCCCCATCAGGTGTTGGTAGTGCTTTGCGGTCTAGTTTCCCGTTGGGTGTTAACGGTAGGTTGTCTAAGGTGACAAAGCCACTGGGAATCATGTATTCTGGTAGCTGTTGCTTAAGGAATTGACGCAGTTGGTTGGTGGTGAGCGATTCATCACTCTTGAGTACATAAGCAACTAAGCGTTTGTTACCTGGAATATCCTCTGTTACGATAACTACGGCTTGTTGGATTTGGGGGTGGGTGTTGAGGACTGCTTCGATTTCTCCAAGTTCGATGCGGAAACCGCGAATCTTTACTTGGTTATCAATGCGACCAAGGTATTCGATATTACCATTACTCAGGTAACGTGCCAAGTCTCCTGTTTTGTAAAGGCGTTCTGTGGCATCACAAAAGGGATTTGGGATAAATTTTTCTTGGGTGAGTTCTGGGCGGTTGAGGTAGCCTTTTGCCAAGCACACACCACCAATGTACAATTCTCCTGGCACACCAATGGGAACAGGCTGTAAATACCTGTCTAGAATATATACAGTTCTGTTAGGCAGAGGACGACCAATAGGCATTTTTTTCAGATTGGTGTCTTCACTCAACTGGGGAATAATTTCAAACAGGGTTGCGGTGATGGTCGTCTCTGTGGGACCATAGGCGTTGACCAGACGAACACGAGACATTGCGCTTTGTTGCCAAATCGCAACATATTCGGGCAACATTACATCTCCACCAATAATCACAAGTCTCAATTGGCTGTTGGTATCTAA
>CAZZVG010000963.1:0-3399 GCA_964657295.1 Iningainema sp.
AAGTTGCAAGGAGGAGCCAGCGCTGCAGGAGGGTTTCCCTCCGGGCAAACTTCGGAGTTTTCCCACGCCCAGGCGACTGGTGTTAGCGATCTTCGACGTAGGAGCGTCGGCACGAGCGTCACCCGAAGGGCGATTGAGCGCGGGATCGGTTTCAAGATCGCACAATACATGGATTTTTTGACAGCGAAGTTATCGAAAAAGGCGCAAAAACTGTATGGGATGAGTAGGAAAAATCTAAAAAAGATATTAAATTAAGAAAAAGGGACAACTCTTTGATCAACAACCGCCACTTCGTCATCAACCCTCTGCCCTTAATAACCTGCGGTTACTATCGGTTGACGGTCAATTCCTCACCGCCGCGCCTCTCAACTACCACTGATTCTGAGTACAGAATTTAGTGGGAGGCGAGGGCGCGGAACAGCTAAAACACGATTACATGTCAGTTTCCCAGAACCAGCTTATGGATTGTGATGCTCCGCTACAGTTGTTACTTTTTGTCGATGGACGTCCCAAGTCTAAACAACAGGTGCAGCTAATCCTCTTGTATTTAAAAGAATTAGAGGCGGAGTACCAGTTTGAACTTCAAATTATTGATGTTGAGCAACAACCTTATTTAGCGGAACATTTTAAATTAATAGCAACACCTGCTTTGATTAAAATCCATCCCGAACCCAGACAGGTATTGGCTGGTAGTAATATTACTGCTCAATTAAAAAACTGGTGGCCTCGTTGGTTAGCAGCTGTAGATGGATACATAGCATTACAGAATGGCTTGCCAGAAAATGTTGAAGACAATGATCGGCTCAGTACGCCTAAGTCTTCCATTAGCTCAGTGGCTATTTCCACCGAATTTATAAAACTCTCGGATGAGGTTTTTCGACTGAGACAGGAAAAAGAAAAACTCACCGAACAACTCAAGTTTAAAGACAGAGCGATCGCTATGTTAGCACACGACCTCCGCAATCC
Source organism: Iningainema sp. (assembly GCA_964657295.1). Lineage (GTDB taxonomy): Bacteria > Cyanobacteriota > Cyanobacteriia > Cyanobacteriales > Nostocaceae > Rhizonema. The sequence continues at coordinate 967 of CAZZVG010000963.1, forward strand.
ACTGACGGCAATAGCGATCGCTATGGAAACTCTACAATCCAACTACAATGTCGAAAAAGGCGAATTCAATCGCCGTCTAACATCTACCATGACGGCAAATTTATTCAAACAAGCTCGCAGCCAAACTAAGGTCATGGACCGAATGATTGCTGACTTGTTGCTGGTTGGTCACGGTAGTGAGAGGGAAATTCCGATTCAACCGCAAAAAATGGCACTAGGCATACTCTGTCTGGATATATTAGAGGAGATGAGCGATCGCTACACTGCTAAATCTCTCAATATCCTCCACGACATTCCCAAAGATCTCCCCTGTGTTTATGGAGATCCAGAACGTATCCGTCAAGTAGTGGTGAACCTTTTAGACAATGCTATTAAATACACACCTACAGGTGGATCTATCACTATTTCTGGACTTCACCGCACTACCCAAAAAGTTCAAATCAGCATTAGCGATACAGGGCCTGGTATTCCTGAAGAAAATCGCGAACACATTTTTGAGAACCACTTTCGCTTGCAACGCGATGAAGCTACACAAGGCTATGGTATTGGTCTGTGTTTATGTCAACGTGTTATCCGGGCGCACTATGGTGAAATTTGGGTAGACTCTGCCGCCAATAGTGGCGCTTTGTTCCACTTTACGTTGCCAGTTTATCTAAGTTAGCGATTCGCTAATCACTTTTAAAGCTGCAATAATTTTCTGATTTGCTTCCGGAAAATCAAACTCCTCGAGTTCGTCTAGACTTACAGCCCGAATTTCATCACATTCCAGTGGTTGTGGAATACCTGAAAGGTGGCGACAATGATGCACTATCAGAGTCACATGCAGGTGGGTATAGATGTGGTCTATGGTAATTAAATGCGAACCTACTTCAATCTCTATTCCTAGTTCTTCTTCTATCTCACGTTTAATACACTCTTCAACGGTTTCACCAAGCTCTATTTTGCCTCCTGGAAATTCCCATAAACCACCCATAATCCCTTTCGGAGGACGGCGATCAATGATAATTTCTCCTTTTTGGTTCCAAATAACGGCAACACCAATAGTTTTATGTGGTGGATGGGTTTCTTGCATCGGCTTAGCTTGCTAAATATTCATTAATATCAGCTTTGGACTTACGGAGTTTGGCTAAGGCTTCTCGTTCTATCTGTCTGACTCTTTCGCGGCTGATGTTGAGGATTTCACCTATTTTGGCAAGAGTGAGTGCTTGCCCGTCAATCAAACCAAAGCGTAAAGAGATAATTTGCCTCTGTTGCGACGTTAGTTCTCCCATTAAGCTCTCTAAATCATAAGATAAGGAAGATTGTGTGACATAATCTTCAGGGGAAGCTCCTGGATCTTCCAGCATTTCTCCAAGTTCAGTGTCGTAATTATCTCCCAAGCGCAAATCTAAGGATAAAGGCAAACGCGCTCTTTCCAAATACTCTCTCACCTGGCTTGTCGTCAATTCCAATTCTTGAGCCAATTCAGAAGCTGTCGCGGCACGTCCCAGTTTTTGGGATAGTTGACGCTGTGCTTTTTTGATCTTATTTAATTTCTCAATAATATGAATGGGTAGGCGTATAGTACGACCTTTCTCGGCTATTGCACGAGTAATTGCCTGACGAATCCACCAATAGGCATAAGTCGAAAACCGATAACCTTTAGTAGGATCGAATTTTTCTACACCTCGCTGCATTCCAATACTGCCTTCTTGAATTAAGTCAAGTAAATCGACGTTGCGCTTGATATACTTTTTAGCAATTGACACCACAAGCCGTAAATTGGCTTCTACCATCTTGCGTTTAGCCATCTCTCCATGAGCGATCGCGCTTTGTAACTCAGATGGTTCGAGCTTTGTCGCTTTTGCCCATTCTTCTAAAGTTGGTTGACAACCTAACTCCATTGCCAGAGACTCCTGCTGCTGCTGCAATAGATAAGCGCGTTGCACTTGTTTCCCATAAAAAATCTCTTCCTCGTGGGTTAATAGTGGCACGCGGCCAATTTCACGCAGGTAAGTCCGCACGAGGTCCGTTGCTGTCTGAGCGGTCTTCATGGTACTACTCTTTAATAATGATGAGTTTAATAGTGGTCCATTAACTGTATAGATGCCCGTTCTTTGCTACTAAATCTACAATTCACAGAATCCCATACTGTACTTTACGGCTTGCACTCCAACCAACTTTAGGGCTAATAGTAAGCAAATTTGGCTTTTAAGTGCTATAATATATAGTTTTTTCGGCTTTTTTACAAGGGTTTATAGTAAAGAGATATATATTTGTGTTTTGAGATCATTACACATTCTAACATTTATGAGAATCATTTGACTACCTAGGAAGGTAGAGTTTTATAGTTTTTCTCTTTCCTTAAAGACTAGCATCTTGCTAGAGACGAACCGGAGAAATCTTTAAGAAATTTATCTTTGTTAAATAAATATTTTAAGAATGATTAAAATA
>CAZZVG010000964.1:0-3398 GCA_964657295.1 Iningainema sp.
TCAGAAAAGTCTAATTTCTCAATGACGATTGGCTTTTTAGTAGCCAAAGCTCTTTGAGTAATCTCTGTGACAACATCAGCTAATCGTGCTTCTGTTTGTTCTGTTGAACAAGAGTGTAAATCTAAGTTAACTTTTCCCCATGCCGAAGGGTTCCCGAATTGATCAGTGGAACACCAGCCGATTGTTCCTGGATTAATGTCTAGTCCGATGCATCCGGTTAAGTGATTTTTAATCCTGATGAAAAAGTCTACATTGCACGTGATTGATACCACCCACTTACCTTTCTTGTTCTGATTGAAAACATAAGTCAATGCGGCATTTAATGCCCATGCTGAACGAATGTTGTCATAGCCATTTTGGTGGATTTTATAAAGTGGTAATACAACATATTCACCAAAGCTTTCTTCCCAGAAATAGGGAACACGAATTTTCAGGCTAGGGATTACATCAGGGGTTAACTGACAGATTTGATTACTGTTATTATCTCCAGTAGAACCAATAAATGGAATCGAACCTAAATTCCCCAAATTAACATGAACACCACCTTTGATGACTCTGGCTTGACGATCTACATACATCTGAAGTTGACGCTTTTTTTGATGCAACTTCTGCTTAGCCATTTGTAGATAGGTCATTCCATAGTACTGCTTCCCATTCATGGGGCAAGCATCATCGAATTCCGGCTTTTTCGTGAAAAGTGGGACTTTTTTTGGCTTGACTGATTTAGTTTTTTCTGGTGTCTTAATAGCTAAATTCCGCTTTTCAACTGCTTGTACATATTCCCTGTGAGCTTTCAGCCTTTTATTTAAGTCTTCTACCGACTTTTTAGTTACCTTAATCTTGGCAGAGAGTGTTTCAATATGGGCTTTGTGACATTCTTGCGCTGATGCCAATGCTCCACTAACAAAGTTAATAATACTGTTAGCGTGGCGTTTATTTACATTAAATTGCTTCTGAAGTTGAGTGTTCAACTTATCTTTTTTTATCTGGTTTTGCAATCCCAACAATGCAACTTTTGACATCTGGGCTGCAATGGGTGAAAATTCCTCTAACATTTTCAGAGCCGGGATCTCACCGTCGTAATTATTTGAGATCTGGCTCACATAAGTCTGATAGACTTGCGGCATTCATTTCACCTCTGTGAATAGTCGAATTTTGATGGTAATCCTTTGATCCACTCTCTAAATGCCTGTGACATATTCCAGCCTTGACTATCGGCATAAGCTTGAAGCTTATCCAATTCCTGTTGAGTTAACAATGCTTTAAACCATTTATCTCTTTGCGGCATAACTTTTCGGGAACGCATGGTCTTACTATACCCAATTAATAACCATGCGCCAAGTGCGTGAAACCGTCTACGAACCGAACACACCTACCCATCCGTGGGTAATAATGGGAAGCTTTGTCTAAAGGTTAGGGTTCAGTTGGATACCCTTATCCCCTAACTATTTGAGTTCTGGATGCGCTGTGTCCTCTAGTAAAGGAGTCCCCATTTGATTAATCAGTGCGATCAACTGGTAAAGCCGTCCTAAGTCCCTTTGATTAAAGTATAAAATGAGACGAGGTAGTCCAGATGTTTCATCTTGAATCTCTTGTGGTAACGCCTGACTCTTCTCAATAGATCCCTTAACTAAAATGTCGCTGAAATCGTTATTGAGTCGCTCCAAATCAGTATCTGATAAATCTATTTTGAGTCGAATCACCAAGCGATCGCTCACGTAGCGGCTGGAGTGATAAACCTGATAAAAATCGGTAATAGCATTACAAGCGACATCAAGGTTATCAGTAATTGTGTAAAGAGACGGATCTTCAGGACTTACTAAACCTTTTTGTACCAGTTGCCGATCAATATATTCACTCCAAGAGCGCCAGTAATCGCCGCCCGGATGATCAATTAAAACCAAAGGCAAAGGACCAAACTTACCTGTCTGACTTAGAGTCATACATTCAAAAGCTTCATCTTGAGTGCCAAAACCACCTGGGAACAAAGCTATGGCATCACTTTCTTTCATCAAAAACAGCTTGCGTGTGAAGAAATACTTAAAGTGAATCAGCTTTGGATCACCTTCAATAAACGGGTTCGCTTGTTGTTCAAACGGTAACTTGATGTTTAAACCAAAGGAATTTTCTCTGCCTGCACCTTCGTGCCCTGCCTGCATGATTCCACCGCCACCGCCTGTCATCACCATGAATCCTAATTGAGTTACACGGCGAGCAAAGTCAACCGCCATGCAGTAATCTGGGGTTGCTGATGATAGACGAGCAGAACCAAAGATGGTGACTTTGCGAACATGTCGGTAGTTATAAAAGAGCTGAAAACCCAGCTCCATGTCCGTTAAAGTAGCTGATAAAATCTTCCAATCAAGACGATCAATTTCACTATCAGCCAGACGCACTATGGTGACTAGTGCCTGTTTAATAAATTGCTGATTTTTTAGCGTTGGTAAGCGATCAATTAATTCAGCGATATCCGCTGAGAGAGACTCTAAAGTGTCAAGCGACGCAGATGAGGTCATGAGAACTGCCGCCAAAATGGCTTTATATTTTACCTATATTTAGTGTGCGATTATCTTAACCGCTCTTGTTTAGTTGTTAGAAATCCTGAGCAACTAACAAGCATTGACTGATAACTACTGACTACTTTTTGACATTAAAAAGTACCTTTGGTCAGTAATAAACCAAGGCACTAGTGACGGCAGTTGTCGCCGATCCTAATTAAAGCAATTATCTGAATTCGAGTTTTCCGATTCTAAACATAGGTAGAGAGCTACGTCTGTAGATAAAAACAATCTCACTCCTGAAATTCTACTCCAAACTTAACTTACTTTGTATCAGCCTGCAAGCCAAAAGAAGCCAAGGGAGTAAGGAAGTAGGGGATAAGAATGTAACTTCCGACAAAAAAAGCACCATTAGCTACAAGAAAAAGCTAGATGCTGTTAAAACTTATCCGAAAATAAGTCGATAAATTGTACACAGAAGCGTATCCGACCACTTCTCTGGCTTGTTTACAATTATTTACTTGAGACAGAGAAATCGGCTAATGTAAATTTTTAACCGAATTACTTTTCAAAGATACTTTTCTACAGTGTTAGCTAATGTGGTTTTCGGAACAGCACCGACTACCATATCAACTTTTTGTCCTCCCTTAAAAATCATTAATGTGGGAATGCTGCGGATGCCATACTGACTGGCAACATTAGGATTCTCATCGGTATTAACTTTAACTACCTTAAGTTGACTATCGAACTGAGTGGCGATTTCATCTACAACAGGAGCAACCATTCGGCATGGTCCGCACCAGGGTGCCCAAAAGTCAACTAAAACAACGATTTCGCTGTCCAATACTTCCTGCTTAAAGGTAGAGTCCGTAACTTGTGCCGCTGCTGACATGCCTACAA
>CAZZVG010000965.1:0-3393 GCA_964657295.1 Iningainema sp.
TTTTGCCTTGTTGTACTAGTTTGGCTCCCTTGCCTTCTTTTATATTTTCGAGCGATCAGTTAAAATCTCATACCCAGTTTCTGTAACCAATACGGTATGCTCAAACTGAGCCGACAAAGAATTATCTATGGTAACTGCTGTCCAACGGTCTGATAAAGTTTTTGTCAACTTAGAACCCTGATTTAAAATTGGCTCAATTGCCAAAGTCATACCTGCACGTAGTTTAATATTCGGTATTTCGTTAGTGCGGAAGTTGAAAACTGAGGGTTCTTCATGCAAATTACGACCAACACCGTGTCCGGTAAAGTTTTCAACCACACTAAAGCCATTAGCTTTTACATGATCTTCAATTGCTCCGGCTATGTCAAGTAGGTATTTTCCGGCTTTTACTTGTTCAATGCCTTTGTAAAGAGTTTCTTCTGCTACACGGATTAATCGAGCAGCTTCTAGGGTGACTTCACCCACAGCAATCGTTATGCAAGAATCCCCATGAAAGCCTTGATAATAAGCGCCTGTATCTACTTTTAAAACATCCCCAGCATAAATCGTTTTCTTCCGACTGGGGATGCCATGTACAACTTCATTATTAGTGCAGGAACAAATAGAAGCAGGAAAACCATGGTATCCTTTAAAGCTAGGTGATGCACCCATTTCCCTGATGCGCTTTTCCGCATGTGCATCCAAGTCAGCTGTAGTCATTCCTGGTTGTACTAGTTCAGAAATTTCTTTGAGTACAGTTGCCACAATTTTTGCTGATTGCCGCATAATGTCAATTTCACGCGACGATTTAATTTCAATTCCTTTACGCTGTCTTTTTTGTCTGTTATTTTGAATTGGTGGAGAAAGTAGGTTTAAAATGTTCATGAGAGATTAATAATCTTGTATCTTACAGCTTAAGTGTGGATGTTTGTAAGCATTCAGTAGTTAGTCATCAGCTATGAACAGAGTTATGTAAAGCTTCAAACTATCAGCCACCCTTATAAGTAGAACCCTGCACTTCGGGCTGATTGCTAAAAACTGAATGCTTACCAATGTTTTTTAACATTAGCTCAATTTCTGTCGCTCTTGAAATTACTAAAGAAAGCTTTCACTAAGCGGAAGTGGGATTGACACAAGATCTAGAATTAAGTCTCAGAGAAAAAATAAGTAGTACGTAAGTGCTAAATATGACTCAGTACGACAAAGCTGAGACGTGACGGTGACTTAACATTTATCAGCGATCAACGGTGACCACAGGATATCTTGTTGTTTAGCGTAGATATTCTTTAAGTGCTTTTTAACAGTATTAATAGTGATGTATAGCTTGGAAGCAATCTCTTTATAAGAAAGACTCTTACTACGCAGCTGCCAAACTTCAGCTTCGCGGCTAGTCAAACCGAACTTTTGGGCATCAGCCATCGCCATACTAGGACTAATCCGCTCGCGTTCTTCTAAAGTCACCAATATGAAATTATCGTCGCTTGAACTTAGCTGCAGCCATCTCGCACTAATACGTATTATTACTGATTTCCGTGTTTCTATTTCTAACTCCAGAGATATTTTTTCTTCTGGAAATACTTCGCGGCTGTTGATTAAGGACTGACAAACGTGCCAAATTTCGTCAGGAATCACACTGAGATCAACTGAATCAGGCATTAACTGTTGGCAAATTCGACTGGCGCATTGATTAACGTGAAGTAATTCCTGTTTGTCTGTCAATATTAAGATCCCGTCAATAAAGCTTTCAATGACAGCTTGCAAGAGGTAAACCTGTGAAGCCGATTGTTTTTTAAATTTATTCCTTTTGGTGGATGTCAAATCTTCTAGTATTTCAGGTGCGTTATTCATAGTTAATCTCCTTTCCGACTGAGCATTGAATTAGAATGATTAGCCTGTTTAGTGAAATTATGATTTTTCAGAATATGTAGTGTCTACGCCCTATGCTGTAAGCCAGCCAAGAGCCATGAAGTCAAACTTATAAGTTGAAGTTTGCGGAAGTGACCTGAAATGGGGTGAAGTATTTCTCAGTTTAGGGGTGCAGTATGTGAAATAATGAATAGACGTTGGGGTGCTGTGGAGGTGGGGGATTTCAACAGAAATTTATCCTATGCCATGTTGAAGACTCGTAAGTCTAATTTATTTGCGGTTATGTAGTCCCACGCAAGCTTAAAAATTTTACCTGGAAGTCCTGCTATATGAACTCAACAAGTGTCGATTATTGGTTTCCAATCGAGCAACAGCGCAAGTATGTGTCTTCATTGAAACAGCTACGGACTGGTTTAACACGCTGTCGGGCTGAATATTTCGTGAAATTATGGGCTTATTTACTACTTAAACAGCAGCAAGAACTGGGCAACTCCTTGCAGCAACCTTTAACTGAACTGGATGTACCTGAAGGATTTGTTCCTTGCACTCACCGAGAAGCTTATGAACTTTTCTATGGTGAAACAGATCGAGGAAGCGATCGCTCAGCAGGCATGATGATTGATAAACTCGTTTCTTTAGGATTGATTGAAAAACACTTTGATGGCAATACGAATACAATTCGTATTCAATCTCCACTGCCAAACTTTCAGGACTCGGCAAAAGTAGAATCAATCCAGGTGATGCCAGACGCCTTTAATCCACGAACTGACGCCATCCCTATTGCCATTTTTTTTGTTCGTTTCAACAACCTAACGAACAAAAAACCTAACCCCCAAAGAACTGCCAAAATATTGCGTGACTGGGCAAAGCATTATCCTACTGCGATGCGCGTGCTGCGTCGGTGTGACAACCAACACCCTGTAGGCTTTTGCAGCTACTATCCTGTAGCTCCCGAATCAGAGCAACATTTTTTTCTCCCACCTCGCAAAAGTTTTCACTTAATTTCCGAATCTGAAACTGATCCGATACACATGGCTGTTCTAGGAGATCCCAATTGCACTTCTATATTTATCAGAGCTTGGCTAATTGATACTGATCATAAGCAGCAAATAAACGTTTGTAAATTCTTAGAGGACGGAAAAAAAACATTGATTCGGATGCAAGCTGATTTTCCTAACCTTTGTGATATTTACGTCATGCCAATGCAACCAGCCCAAGAACAACTCGCTTCAGCAGTAGGTTTTCAGAAAACAAGCCTTGAACCAGGGCAGGCTCTTGCTTGGATGTACATGCCATTAGATAAGTATTTAACTTGCAATATGGAACAAGCAGTATCAGTCCTGAAACTTTAACTAATGAAATTCTTCCCACCAGCCTGCTGGAGTATTCCTAAAAGAGTATTTATGAAAAAAAACTTTACAAACTTTTACAAGTAGATTAAGATATGTATCAGCAGGTAAAAACACATACCTGATTATCTGATCCAAAAATTAAGCAATCATAAAAACAATGACAGCAACCTTACAACAGCGCAGCAGCGCCAACGTA
>CAZZVG010000966.1:0-735 GCA_964657295.1 Iningainema sp.
CAAATAATCCAGAAATTAGTTTTCAGGGTCGCGTGATCGATCAAGAGAAACAAGCTCCTCTTAGTAGAATTAAAGTCTTACTTAATTTTTCAGGTGCTCCACCTGTAGTCTACACTGACTTAGAAGGAATTTATAAATTTAAAGTAAATTTTCGTGACAGCAGTATTATCAAAGGACAACTGACGATAGAAGCCAAAGGCTACAAAACCCATAACTCAACTATTGAACTTTCACCTAAGCATAAAGACTTTGGCGATATTCAACTAGGCACCACTCATTTAACAAGTAGCACTAGTAGTAATACCAATAGCATTAATACTAGTAGCAATAGTAACATTACTACTAGTATTAGTAGTAACGATAGTACTAGTAGTAAAAATAGTAGTCCTAGTAGCAATATTAACAGAAACAGTAATAGTAATTCCAAGAATAATAGTGTTGATCGCAATAATGTGTTAATGCCATTAATGGTAGCAACTATGATAGCATTTGCATTAATTATAGCAGCATTAACACAACCTTCATCTCAAGAAAACCCTCTCAAAATACGAGAAAAACGTATCAATCCTTATCATCAAAATCATACGAGAATTTTAAATGACCCATGATAGGAAGTCGTAGCTCAGCATGATTTCATGACTAAAAGAACAGGAGTTTTAAGTAAGCCTTTAGCTATAGCAATCCTAAATACCTAAGTAAATTGGTGCAAATAATCATTACTAGTTCGTAGTTGCG
>CAZZVG010000966.1:745-3390 GCA_964657295.1 Iningainema sp.
ACTACAAACCGAATTCAGAGATTTTACATTTCGTTACATAGTAACGCTTTTTTTAAAAAATAATGAACGCTCCTCGCCAGGGAGCGGGAAACCTTGCTGTAGCGCACAGCGAGCCAACGCGCTGCCCAAGTCTATTGCGGTTGATTCCAAAAAGAATTTTCACTCACTCATTCATGTAATAACTCTCTTTTTATTAAATATTATGATACATCATTCTATCAATAAACAAAAAAGAAGATTTGGTAGCAAATCCGGCAGCAGATTTTATTTGCTAAAACCGTCAATATATCCATGTATTTAAATCAGGTATACCCTCTCTCATCAGGAGAATTTATGACATCAACAACCCAGATTCGTTCTTCATCAGTTTTTCTCGTCAGTGGGGGTGCCAAAGGCATTACAGCGAAGTGTACCATCAAAATAGCGCAGCACTACCCCTGCAAATTCATTCTTCTAGGTCGTTCAGAAGTCCTCAACAGTGAACCAGATTTTGCTCAAGATTGTTTTGATGAACCAGCATTAAAAAAACGCATCATGGAACATATTCTCTCACTTGGAGAGAAGCCCACACCTATGAGCATACAAAAGATCTATAGCAAAATTACCTCCAGTAGAGAAATCAAACGCACCTTAGAGGCAATTCAACAAGCTGGAGGTGATGCAGAATATCTAAGTGCTGATGTCACCGATGTCGATACTTTACAACAGAAACTAACTGCTGTAGTTGAACGAACTGGAGCAATTACTGGCATCATCCACGGTGCTGGTAATTTAGCTGATAAGTTGATTGAAAAGAAAACAGAACAAGATTTTGAGAAAGTTTATACTGCCAAAGTTAAGGGGCTGGAAAATCTTCTCTCTTGTGTCAAACCCAGTCAACTTGAGTATTTAGTTTTGTTTTCTTCTGTCACAGGTTTTTACGGTAATGTCGGACAATCTGACTACGCCATTGCCAACGAAATTCTCAACAAATCAGCCCATTTGGTTAAGCAACGCTATCCCGAATGTCATGTAGTCGCTATTAATTGGGGTGGTTGGGATAGTGGTATGGTGACAGCAGAATTGAAAAAAGAGTTTGCCCGACGAGGGATTGACATTATCCCAGTGGAAACCGGAGCACAAATGCTAGTTAACGAAATGCATCCAGCCAATCGTGGAACAACACAAGTTGTCATTGGAAGCCCACTTATTCCGCCGCCTGCAACGTTAGATTCTGAACTCAAAACCTACCGCCTGCGCCGTCAAATGTCATTGGCAGCCAATCCCTTTTTACTCGATCATGTCATTGCAAATAAGCCAGTTTTACCAGCAACTTGTGCGGTATCATGGATTGTTGATGCCTGCGAACAACTTTATCCAGGTTACAGATTTTTCAGTAATACAGATTTCAAAGTATTGAAGGGAATTACTTTCAATGAAACTCTAGCAAGAGAATATGTTCTAGATTTACAAGAAATTGCTAAAACTGATGCTCAAGAAATCCTGTTTCAAGCAAAAATCTGGAGCCAAACCCCAGAGGGTAAAATCAATTATCATTTCAGTATTTCACAGGTTCAGCTAGTGGCAGAATTACCGACTGCCCCTATTTACGAACAACTAAATCTGGAAGAAGATCGGATTATTACCACGACGGGTAAAGACTTTTATAAAACAGCAACACCAATGTTCTTTCCGTTATTTCATGGATTATCTTTCCAAGAACTAAGAAAGGTTTTAAACATTAATCCTGAAAAAATTACAGCTGAATGCGTTTGGTATGGAATCGAAGATAAACAACAAGGGCAATTTCCTGTCGGCTGGGTTAATCCTTATTCCATCGATCTCAGTACCCATCCTTTATGGATTTGGATGCAGCATTTCCATCAAGAAATTTGTTTGCCAGCATCACAACAACGATACGAACAGTATATCAAGACTCCCTGCAATACGCCTTTTTACGTCTCTTGTGAGGTGAAGACTAAAACAGCAACCAGCGTGATTGGTGATTTCATTGTACACGATCGCCAGGGCAAAGTATATTCACGTCTCCTTGGCGGTAAGGGGACTATTATCCCTACCCAAGCGTTGAGAAATTAAGGGCATCGCGAGTAGGGGCGGGTTTAATTATAGCTAACATCTGGGTACAGCCGTTACTATCTCAAACCCGCCCTTACAGGAATTGCGAATGGGTATATAGCGATCCTAATGATTCGTGAAAATTGTTGTTTGAATGAACCGCCAAGACAAGGCAGCGCTGCAGGAGGGTTTCCCTCCGTAGGCGACTGCCGCGCCAAGAGCGCCAAGAAAAGAAATAGAGAGAATTTCACAACTGATGTGTGTATTTCCCGTCTTCGTACTTTATCAGGAAATCAACTATGGAAAAGATTGCAATTATTGGATTTTCATGCCTTTTTCCCGATGCCAAAAATCCTGAAGAATTTTGGCAGAATCTGATTCAACAGAAAGACTCGATCGCAACTGTGACTGCTGCGGAAATGGGAATCGATCCGCAAGTCTTTTATGATAGTGTCAAAGGTCAACCAGACAAAGTCTATTCTTTAAAGGGAGCATTCATTCGCGATTTTCAATTTGATGCAACTGGGTATAAATTACCAGCAGAATTTCTCCAAGGTTTAGATAATACCTTTAAATGGTCACTTGATGTT
>CAZZVG010000967.1:0-3387 GCA_964657295.1 Iningainema sp.
AACACCAATAAAAACTAGTATACAGCGAGGAAAGAGACACTATGACTAATAGCTCAATAGCAGTCAGTAAAAATAAAATTGATGTTGCTATTTCAAAGGCACTCAATTTTCTCGCTCACAATCAACTGCCTTACGGAGAATTTAAAACTTACCTTTCCACCGATGAAAGGATGGCAGATAATTGTGTGTTTGATAGCTCACCATTTGTCACGGCATTGATTTTATATTGTATTAGTTTTTTAAAAGAACCAAAAGTTAAGGAAATAACACAAAAAGCAGTCCAATTCCTTGTAGAGGAGAAAGAGATACCAGGTCTGTGGCGATATTGGTCTTCAAGAAACCCGAAACACAAGAAGCTTCCCCCAGATTCAGACGATACTGCCTGCATTGCCTACGTTTTAAAGCAGTATTATTCTCCTCTGCTATATTCGTTTTTTTTGGGTTCTAATCAAAAAATTTTGCTCGACAACAGAAACGAACAGGGGCTTTTTTATACTTGGATTGTACCGTCTGGGCATAACAATAATTGGGTTGATAGTGTAGTTAATGCTAATGTGCTATTTTACCTGGGCGAGTGCGATGAAACTAAGGCAGTCTGTGATTATTTGAACAATCTGGTATTGAGCGATCGCGAAAAGGGTTCCGATCATTCCTATCTCAGCGATTTATACCTTTACTATTTCATGTCTAGAGCATATTTTCAGGGTGCGCTCAGTCTTAAGGAAGCAGAAGATGCTGTCTGCAACAAAACGATTTCGTGGCTACAAGAAGATGGTTCTTTTGGCGACGATCTGAGTAGTGCTCTCGCGGTTGGTACGTTACTCAATTATCAGTATGAGGATGATGCCACAATCGACCGCGCAATTCAGAGTCTTGTGGAACGTCAGCAAGAAGATGGGGCTTGGTCAAAAATTGCGATGTGGACGGGTCACTTTTGGACTGAAGGCGCAGGGGAAACTGGAGATTGGTTGGTAGGTTATTGGGGGTCTGAGGAGCTAACCACTGCCTTTTGTATCGAAGCTTTGGCAAAGTATCAGCTTTTATTCAAGATAAATTAATTATACCAATTCAAATAATTATACCAATTCAAAAAATGATTGTGACCCCTAATTGAGCGAAATTAAGCCCAGATAGAACTTTCAAAATCCAAAATCTCAAGAGGTGATTATGTTTAACAAACCTCAATTTAAGCCTCATTTCCACGTTGAAGCAGTAGAACCCAGTACCGTTTATCTAATGAGCGAACAGGGACATATTGCTCTAAGCGGTCGCATCTACGTCTTGTTAGCTCCCCTACTAAATGGTCAACACACCGTTGATGAAATTGTTGAGCAGCTAAAAGAACATACATCACTTTTTGGAATCTACCACGCTTTAACTAATCTGGAAAGCCAAGACTACCTCACCGAAGCCGCGGATATACCAAATGAAGTGGCTGCTTTCTGGAGTTTGCAGGGTGTAGACTCCAGAGTAGCCATTAGTAAACTGCAAAATACCAGAGTTTCTGTAACTGCCTTCGGTACAGTGAAGACAGAACCGTTTATCTCTGCGTTAGAATCGCTGAACATCCAGGTTGGCGACGAGAGAGACTTCACCGTTGTATTCACCAATGACTACCTACAACTGGGTTTAGATGAGTTTAACTCCCAAGCCTTACGTAGCCAAAAACCTTGGATGGTGGTCAAGCCTGTTGGCGCAACCATCTGGGTCGGGCCAATCTTTGTTCCGGGTCAAACGGGTTGTTGGCAGTGCCTCGCCCAACGCCTGCGGGGCAACCGTGAAGTCGAAACTGCCATCGAGCAGCAAAAAGGAATTGCAACTCCTTTTCCCACCTCTCGCTCAATTTTACCAACCCACTTCCAGATCGGCTTAAATTTGGCAGCAGCAGAAGTTGCCAAATGGATAGTTACAGGGAAAAACGAACAGATAGAAGGCAAGGTGCTGACTTTGGATTTAGCCTCACTATCCATGCAGCATCACGTTTTAGTTAAACGCCCGCAATGTCCAGCTTGTGGCGAAAAAGCTGCTGTTGAGTATCACAAACCCAAACCAATAATCCTTCAAAGTCAGAAGAAGCTATTCACCGCAGACAGTGGTCATCGCTGTTTCACTCCAGAGCAGACTCTCAAGAAATACGAACATCATATAAGCCCGATTACAGGAGTTGTCAGCGCTCTACCGAAAAAGGAGACAGAAAGCAACCTGGTTCATGTTTACAGTGCCGTTCACCCAATGGGAGGAAAACTTGACAGCTTAACGAGTCTGCGCCACAGTTTGCGTCACAAGAGTGCTGGTAAGGGGAAAACTGACCAGCAATCCAAAGCAAGCGGTCTTTGTGAAGCGATTGAACGGTATTCTGGTGTTTTCACGGGTGATGAAATCCGCATCAAAGGCATCTATGCCCAACTGGAATCAGCCGCCATTCACCCCAATACTTGTATGCAATTTAGCGCCAATCAATACCAAAACCGCCAAGAATGGAATCCACAACACGGCGGTTTTGCTTGGGTGCCCGAACCTTTTGATGAGGAGAAAGAAATCGAGTGGACGCCTGTTTGGTCGCTGACTCACCAACAGTTCAAGTATTTGCCAACCGCTTACTGTTACTATAACTATCCGCTTCCCGACGACCATCACTTCTGTCGCGGAGATTCCAACGGCAACGCAGCGGGCAATACCCTAGAAGAGGCGATTCTCCAAGGGTTTATGGAGTTAGTAGAACGGGACTGCGTGGCTTTGTGGTGGTACAATTGTATTAAACGAACCGCCGTGGATTTAGACAGTTTTGATGAGCCGTATCTAGGAGCACTGAAAGACTATTACCAAACTCAACAACGTGACTTCTGGGTGTTAGATATCACCAATGACCTGAATATTTCCTGCTTTGCTGCGATTTCTCGACGCACTCAGGGAGCAACAGAAGAGATATTACTAGGTTTTGGTACTCATTTCGACGCTAAAGTTGCCATTCTTAGAGCAGTCACTGAGATGAACCAGACATTGGGCATCGAACTCGATAATGGCAAGACTACGCCTGACGATCCAGATTGGCAGTACTGGCTTAAGGAAGCCACGCTAGAGAATCAGCCTTACCTAGTTGGCGATCGCAACGCACATGTGAAAGTTTACTCCGATTACCCAGAGCGCTGCCACGACGATCTACGGCAAGATGTACTCACCTGCATGGAGATTGCCGCCCAACACGGCATGGAAACCCTCGTTCTCGACCAAACTCGCCCGGATGTGGGTTTGAACGTAGTTAAGGTGATTGTTCCTGGAATGCGCCACTTTTGGAGTCGGTTTGCTCCGGGGCGGCTTTATGAGGTTCCCGTGAAAATGGGTTGGTTGCCAGCGCCACTGACAGAAGAGCAGCTTAACCCGATACCG
>CAZZVG010000968.1:0-3387 GCA_964657295.1 Iningainema sp.
GTGTGTTACGAAACATTGGCCAAAAGATAGTGCTAATTAATGGCTAATGATCACTAAGATTAAGATCCCCGACTTCTTAAAGAAGTCGGGGATCTTGTTGCTCACGAATCATTTAGGAGTCACTTATTTGAACGTGATCCTTGAAGACATACCAGGTATTTTTGTTCTTGATCAACACACCAGGAGTCAAAGTGAAATGATAGTACTGGTTTTCTTGTTGATACGTGCTTAGCTTGTATGTCGTACCAACTGAAACCGACACTTTGTCCTCATCGGGAAGTTTTGAGGAGTCTTCAGGAAAATGTACAAAGACAGTATTCGTTCTCACAGTTAATGTGGACTGTGGGCTGGGGCTTGGTGGGGTAGGATCTAACTTGATCACGTCCTCGCGAACCCAACCTTCGATATTTTTCTGTGTGATGTACCTAACTTTGTACCAAAGATGTGTGTCACCTTGGGGATGGTTACTATCGAGGATCTCGACGCGATCGCCTGAGTGTCCGAGATGAACAGTATTGTCTGAAGAATGTGGTGGAATAATAGGGCTGCTGCGAACATGAACTTCGTGTGTTTTGTCTTGGGCATTACTTTGTAAAATGCCAGTTTGTTGGTCACTACTCATTTAAACTCTCCTCCATAAACTTGACCACTTATTTGTCAGGGTTGTCATTGATCATCAGTTATTAGTCATCTAATTTACTAACAATAATTAGCGTTACCACCTGGCGTAATCACGACAACCGGGCATAGTGCCTTGTTGAGGATAGCATCGGCACGGTGACCAAAGAAAGCCCGACCCGATACTGTACGAACATTACTGCCCAAAACAATTAAATCCACTTGCTTGGTACTGGCAAATTTCAGAATTTCATACTCTGGAATTCCAGTCAGAATCGCCGTCTTGACATCTGCACCAAGATCCCGTCCGATCTCGGCTTGCTGATAGACAATTTGTTCGGCGATGTCTGTCACTGATCGGATTGTTTGCTCTTCAAACAGAATGTATTCTTGCTGAGTGCGGTTAACTACATTCACTAATGTGACAGTTGCCCCAGTTTGAGTGGCGATCGTACTGGCGACTTCAAGTGCATATTCGCTGTATTCGTCGCCACTTGTTGGCACTAGAATATGACCAATTTTGTGGTAGCCAGTTGAATCTGTCTGCTGAGTCGTTCGGGATAGGTTTGACTTCACCACCATTGTGGCACAGGGAGCGTCCTGAATCACCCGATCAACCAGCAAACTAAAGAGGGCATTCGTAGAACGCTTTTCTGTTGCACCGATAACAATGAGGTTATAGCCTTTACAAGCTTCTCTCAGAATCACCTCAGCCTTATTTTGTCCCGACTCTATCTTAGTTTGCAGCAATGTCTCAGGTGGGAGATGAAACTGCGTTTCTACAGCAGTAATGGCTGCTTCTGCTGTAGTATCTTTGATTACAGTTGCCACAGCACCTACTGATTTACTGCTAGATTTTTTATCACTCTCAGCAAACAGAACTGTGACTTCTAGAGGATTTTGGTGCGCTAAATGACTGACGAATTGAGCCGCTAACCTAATATTAGGGCCTCCTTGGGTAGGCATTAAGACTCGATGGATGCGCTTGATAAAGCTACGGCTTGCCATTTGTTCTTTCTCCAACCGTTGAGCTTCTTCTTCACTCATCGATACATGAGACAATGACCAACGCAACAGAGGCGGAGCCATCAGTGAAGTGACGATCGCCACCATCACAATAATCGAGTACATCTGCGGATTCAGCACATTCAAGGAAACGCCGATAGTGGCAACGATAATTTCCATCGCACCACGGGCATTCATCCCCGAACCCATTGCAATCCCTTCCCAATGACTCAAGCCCCCAAAACGAGAACCCAGGTATGCTCCTGTAAATTTGCCAAAGCAAGCGATCGCCAACACGATCAAGCCAATTCCGAACGTTTCTGGAACCAGAATTTGTTGTAAGTCTACCTTTAATCCGGCTGTGGCAAAGAAGATCGGAGCCAAAAACCCAGAAGTGATCAACTCCAAAGTTAGTCCTGCCTCTCGATTGAATCGCGGTGATTGTCCTGCCAAAATCCCCGTAACAAATGCTCCCAGTGCAGCTTCAATTCCCAGAGTGTGAGTTAATGCTGCTGCACCTAGTGCCAGTATTAACAAAGCCGATAAACTCGCTGTCGCCCCGCCAATGTAATCGTCTACCCAACGCAACAACCAAGCTATCACCACTCGCCCTAGGGTAAAAGCAAATCCCAAAAACAGGATTGCTCCCCCAATTGAGTGAATTACCGTCTGGAAATCGAATTTACCACTGCTTGCTAACCCGGATACCACTGACAGGAGAATCCAGCCAATCGTATCATCTGTCATTCCTGCGGCTAAAGTCACCTGACCGATGTCGCGTCGAATCAACTTCAAATCCATCAGCACTTTGGCAATCACCGGGACTGCCGAAATACTCATGGCGGTGGCAATAAACAGACTGAAAACTAAACGTTGATTTGGGTTCACCAACAAGTTATCTGGCAGGAACCAGCCTAAACCCAACCCTGTTAAAAAGGGTACAATAATACCACCTAGAGAAATGAGTAGTGCTGTTTTGCCCTTGCGAACAATCAGGTTTAAATCTGTCTCTAGTCCGGTTACCACCAGTAAAAAAAGCACTCCCAACCAAGAAACAACCGAGATCAAATCTGACTGTGCCTGACTGTGGGGAAAAATATAATGTTGTACATTAGGAAGTATCAAACCGAACACTGATGGACCCAGTATAACCCCTGCAAGTAGTTCACCGATAACGGGTGGTAGTTTGATTCGACGCATTAACTCGCCTAAGGCTCTAGCAACCAAGAGCAGTAGACCTAACTCCATCAATACCAAAAGCAATTGTTCTTTACCAAGGGGTTTGATCAGACCTTTGTCTGCGGCTGTACTAGCTGCTAGTATTGGGTTAAGCAGTAAATTCATAATATTTATTAAAATTCCTGATAATTCTTGTTAAGAGAATTTTCTGTAATTAGCAAAGGTAAGTCATTCTATCTCAGAAATCAAGTAATAACACAGAATAACAATTCATCCCTATGTGTCAAAAAAAATATGACTGGGAGGTTTAGGGAAATCCCATGAGTTCACGCTTCTTGAATAAGAATTTACCACAGCTTTTTTCGCTTGATCGAAATAATTCCTAATTTGTCAATGACTATTTCTCGCACCGTTATTTATTGCTGAAAAAGAAAAATGATAAATTATTGATTCGTTAGATTTTAATTACTCATTACGTACTCAGGTAGTTGGAGTAAAATTGTTTGTCCAAGTGCGTAACTTTCGGTATCACTGCTCATTCCACCCCGGAATTTGATGAAGCATGACTACTCCCTTCTCACCCGA
>CAZZVG010000969.1:0-979 GCA_964657295.1 Iningainema sp.
AGATTTACATACGAAACAGATCCGTTCAAAATGAATACATCAAGATGATTGAAATCATTACAAGCTTTGAACACTCATTGAAGTGCTATTACAGAGATTTTAAGACTTCTACCTGATGGAATTGATTATGAAAAGCTATCTGAAATCGCGACTTCTTAGGCATGTTGTTGCCTCAATAATATTAATGAGTTCGGTGACAGCCTACAGTTCAATAGCTGCACAGGTTAAATCCACAGAAAAAGTTGCTTACGGAGATAATTACGATAGCTTAAGTAACCAAGGGCGATCGCGTACTTACTATCTTTACACTCCAAAGTCTTATAATCCACAGCGTCCAACGCCATTAGTGATAGTATTTCATGGTGATGATGGAAGTGGTCGTTCAATGAGTGATGTTTCTCGCTTCAATGAATTGGCAGAGCAAAAAGGGTTTATCGTCGTTTATCCAGATGGTGTAGATCATACATGGAATACGAGAGGAAATTCTCAAGCATCTGTTAATGATGTTTCATTTGTCAGCGCATTAATTGATCGCATTCAGCAAACCAGAAATATTGACAGTCGGAAAATCTATGCCACTGGTTTTTCTAGAGGGGGAATACTGGCTCAAACTCTGGCTTGTCAGATGCCAGATAAAATTGCGGCTTTTGCTTCAGTTGCCGGCTCGCTGCCAGTTAAACTCCAATCGAGTTGTCAACCTGGGACACCTGTATCAATGCTGATGATCAATGGTACAAAAGATCAAGAAGTCCATTATCAGGGGGATGACAAAAGTCAACCAGACGCGCTGGTTTCTATCCCGCAGACAGTAAAGTTTTGGCGATCGCACGACCAGTGTACCGCAGCTGCTGAAAATTCACAACTGCCTAATTCTAATTCCGGCGATCTTTCTGTAAAAACCTCTCGATACTCTGGTTGTAGTCGCGGAGCAGAGGTTGTGGAAGCAGCTGTTGTAGATGGTGTGCATTTCTGGCCTGGT
>CAZZVG010000969.1:989-3378 GCA_964657295.1 Iningainema sp.
TGCTTCTGATGATAAGAATTTAAAACAGGTTAATGCTCAACTTGGTTTTAACGCCACTCAGACAATTTGGGACTTTTTCCAACGCCACACTCTATCCTAAGTTAGTCAAAATAATTTAAAATTAAAGACCACAAGAATGAATTCGGTGGCTTGTAAAAATTGATATCAGGCTTTTGAAGGCTGGAATGCACTTGCATGTGTTTGCTTTGAACCCACATTCCGCACCCCAATCAACCATGAGCGGAAAATAACGTCTTACCGATGCGCTCCGCTACGCCGCGTGATGGCTAAAGTCGAGCTTACAGCGCATTCAAAATGGCTAGAGCCGAACTGAGGGTTATCAAGCTATTAACTTTTATTGTTTAATGTCACCCTCAACATTCTTTTCGGTGGTAACGTCGATCTCTTCATATTTTTGATCGAGCTGTCTGGCTCCGGGCTTGCGTAGCTGCAAACGCCAGACATTAGAACCAGATTTGAGCGGTGCATTGGCCTGGTCGCTGTAAACCGCTTTGTAATTGCAGGGGTACTGACGAACCTTCTTGACCACAGTAAATTCGCGGCTCTCGCGATACATAACGAGCCTCCCCTCCTTGCCTTCCGGTACTGTTTTACTATAAGACCATGAGTCGGATTTCGACCAGCTTGTGCCGACTGTAACGCCCAAGGAGGTGCTCGCCTTGGCAAAGACGACGCCAGCCTCTGCACTCACGCTGGCCGTCACTGAAGCGTCGGCGGTCGCAGTGGTGTTCTTAGTGTAGTTGATAGTAGTACCACCTTCGGCCCAGTCGCTGCGCAGATTACTCAGAATCTGGCTTTTCCGTGAGTTCGGGAACTCGTAAAGCACACTTGGCTCGTCACAGATGGCGTTAACTGACGGAGCTAGCATGAACTGATCTGCAATTCCTGACACGATGACTCCGGCAGCTATGATGAGACATCTTCTCGAATTACGCATTGTTACTCCTTTTTTAAACAACCAATCAGAATATTCGCAACAAGCCATGCAAAACGAGTGAGATATTTCTCTGCCGAACAGTTGATTAACATTGTATGATGCTGTCGATCTCCGCTACCTCACTAGGAAAGGCTCATATGAGAGGTATCCCATTGTGTTGCACAACTATTTCATATAATACCATCAGTAGATCACAAACTTTTTCCCAAAGGGTGATCTATCCCAAGAACGGGGTACGGTATGAGCTACATGATAGAGTAATTGTTGAGATACAAGCGCCAACCGGAGACCATGAAAAAGTTATCGCATTTTTATCACGCAAATTGACTGTGCAGTTCGACCGACTCAACCTAGCTTACGGAATTCCTAAAACTACATTTGTTAAAACTCCCGGTGCCGAGTCTACTTACTCACCCGATATATTGTTACTAAATCTTGACACCAGAGAAAGCGCAACTACAAACCTATCTTTTATTTATAAGTCATTTACCGAACATGATATAAGGGCGATGGGGGCGCACATCCGTATGCCTTGGGCATCGCACTCCAACTTAACACTTCGTTTCCGCAATTAATTCTTCCAACTCTTCCAATGCTTGTACAGTTCCCACCTGCCATGCCCTTTCTACTGTAGTGGGAATGATTTGAGTCAGTGGGATATTGAGGAAGTTGGGACTACTATTAGATTCAATGTACTGTCCGTCTTTAAGCAAATAGATGTTCAGCTTAGCATTATTGTAAATCCATAGTTCGGGAACGGCGATACGGCTTTAGCCGTTGCCTTTGGCATCGCTTGATAAGCATCAAGAGTCGTTTTGGATGTCACATCGATCTCAATTGCCAAATCAGGGGGAGGATCATTCGATTCGAGTCGCCGACGAGTGATCATCAGTTGGTAATTCTGGATGTAAAAGCAGGCATCTGGTTCTATACCTGCGATGTTTTCTTGCTTGAAGGTGGTGGAACCAAAAGCTTCATACCGTTTGCCTGTCTTCTTGAGCAAGATTTTGATAATATCTGAAATCAGGTCTTTTGGCTTCTCGTGTTCGGGTAAGGGAACCATGATTTCCAATTTCCCTTTGCTGTATGCGATTCGTGCTGAACGCTTTTCTCTCAGTTCTCGCAAAATAGACTCAAATTCTTCCCAACTCACATCCGGGATAGTCACTATACTACCGGGTGCTAGCTGCATTTGGCTAACAGGTTTAAAAACAAAGGATACAGCAGTCATCGCTCTTAAACTGTAAGGTCGGTCTTTTCAGGAAGTGATTACATTTATAACATCTTTTGAGGTCTGAATTTCCAAACAGATAGGTTTGTTTACTCCACTGGAGCGCTATCGAAATTTTTCGTAACTTCCTGGCGAATCTGAAAAGTCACATATTGATACAGGGGGGCAATTATTTTATTGAGCATCTTCCCCTCAATTTT
>CAZZVG010000970.1:0-3375 GCA_964657295.1 Iningainema sp.
ATAACTTACAACAACGCGCTAAACCTCTCTGGGTCATATCTTGATTCAGTAGGCAAACTACTGTATGCGAACAACTTATTTGGGTGGGTTGACAAAAACGAATCATTTCACATTGCACCTGCCAACATCAGTGGTGGAACCCCAGCGATAAGCTTGACTATTGGGATTGATGAAATCTGGTATAAGCGACTAGATGGGAGCGAATCGCCGTGTGAAGTGGTCAACGCCACGGGTACTGGAATCTACGTCTATCCTGCAACTTTTCTTGATGACGTAGATGAGCTTTATGCCTCAGCCAAAACAGTTGATAAAACGGCGTCGGAGAACGTAATTATCGTTGTCCAACGCACAACCAAGACCCAAAGATGGAATAAAGCGCTTCACATATTAACTATTCAGACAATCATTGAAAAACCCGCAGGATTAGTTTTTCCTGTCGCACTCCAAGACTCTTCAACTTCTAAAATCGAACTAGTTGTGGCTGAAATTCAAGTTGAGGTTTTCAACTACGAGATGAAATTGGCGTGCAAGCTGAAGCAAAAAACAACAAGCATCTATCAGCCGCGTGGAACTTACTTTGCTGAATACAAAGCAGCGCATCCAAGCGTAATTGCAAATCTTTACACTGTAGTACAGACAAAAGCGATTACCGAAACATATCAATACGATGTGAAGGATCGGCTACAACAAATAAGTTACAGTACTCAAGAATTGGCGATCGCCATCCTCAACAGCACAAACGAGGATTGGACAGTATGGCTAGAACCTCCTGAGTATTTGGTAAACTCTGAGTTAAAAACTGAGCAGTACAAAGAACTGAGTAAGGGGGTTTGGGATTATCGTACGACCGATTTTCAATGCGTTGTCCGGGTCAATACTGACCTTGTGTCTGGACCTAACAATGTGACATCAGGTCCAAACACGAACAAGCTTGACTTGATTGCGGCTACAACTGGAAATGAGGACAAGCGCTCCAACTCCGGTCAAAACCTGCCTCCCGCTCCTGAACGCTGCCCAGCAGATGTGAGATACGAGGAAGTCAATCTCAAAGCTAAGGCGCAGTTCGCCGATCCATGCCCAACCGTGCTGCGACAACGAGAGAGGACTTACACAGTTGATTACTTAGCAGGACAGACGGTGAATACTTCTGTTAGTAACCCGTCAATACTGCTGCTTCCTTTTGGGGGTGGAGGGAGTGTTGCACAGAATCAATTGCAGGCGATCGCCATCCGAGAAGGTCGCTTACTGTGGGGTCGCTATAAAGGTCAAGAGATTGCTGCGCCAATGCGGAATGAGATATTTAATTACACTCCACTGCTTGATATCTCGGCAACAGAAACCGACGGGACCGTTCAGAACTACTTGGTTGATGGAGCGAGTTGGGTAGTTTCACCCATGAAGGCTCTGTGGTCTTGTGATGGGATTTGGGTGGGGACAACGGTGAACGGGCAGATAATTCCTCCCTACACTGAACCGCAAGAGATTGGCGTGGGTGGGGGTGCGGGAATTGATTTTGGTAGCTATCCATATCCGTTGATTGTGGTGAGTGAGGCGATCGCTTCTGGCTCGGGCGGTGGCATTCAATTTACGGGAACAGAGATTACTTATTGGGAGAACGCCGATTGGGATGGAATTAGTAACGCGACTTGGGATAGCATCTATAGTTCGTTTCCTTCGCCGACATCATCTGACTGGGGAAGTGCCGATTGGGATAATATTGATTGGAGTAATATCTAGATGAAATCATTAGATAATCAAGATAACACTTGGTCATTGCTTATGCAAAGGCTTATGGCGCGCAATGTTCCTCGTTTTATTGCCCATATTAAAGAAAAAGGTGGCGTAAGTGAAGAAGAATGGCGTTGGTTGATATGTACAGATGACAATCCTAATTATCCTGAAGCGTTACTAATGAGAGCCGACGAATATCTTTTATATCCTAAAGATAACCAGTTATTTCAAAAAGGACTATTTGTTTTAGTTAAAGCTATCGCTATCATGAGTTTTTGTCCGGGTGGAATAAAATTTTTAGGATTACGCTTTTCTCATGTCATCGAAAACTTTGTGATCATAGAGCATGAAATCTAACCCTGATTGCACCGACCAAAAATTCGGGCTGCTAACTGTTTTGGGCAAAGGAGGTAGGAAGCTCAGAAGAAATCGTAATGTTCAACTTTGGAAATTACAATGTGATTGTGGGAAAATAATTGAAATTGAACGAGGGTATTTCGATAGAAAGAAAGGACAAGTTTCTTGTGGATGCAAGCGTCGTCGAGGTCTGGTAGACAACAAGCGGCGACCACTTGATATTACCGGGCAAAAGTTTGGGTCATTAACTGCGATCGCGCTCACCAATCATAAAATTAATTCCAAGCCAGCATGGTTAATGCAATGTGATTGTGGAGGAACCCGCGAGCTATCTGTAACCCTCATCCGTATCTTGCAACGCAAGAACATTCGACTGAATTGTGGCGATAAGAGCAAGCAT
This sequence comes from Iningainema sp., assembly GCA_964657295.1. Taxonomy (GTDB): domain Bacteria; phylum Cyanobacteriota; class Cyanobacteriia; order Cyanobacteriales; family Nostocaceae; genus Rhizonema. The sequence continues at coordinate 2,489 of CAZZVG010000970.1, forward strand.
ACTGAGAAATATTTACATTATCCGGAAACCCCAAACCCATACCCCGAACATGCAAGAGAACTAGTCAAAAAATATTTATACCTAACAAATTTGCAAGACGAAAAACAAAAGGTAGATAGTGCGGTCGAAGACGAGAAAATTGATCGCCTTCTTCGTGCTTGTTTTATTATTTCTTATCGTCGTCGCTGGGGAGAAAATATATCTGAACTACACGAAAGACGAATTATTCGTAAACATTTAAGGTTTTGTTCTATTGATGTTTTTTGGAAGCGCAAACTTGAATTTCATGGGGGATTAATTTATACTGATTATGAGAACAAAAAGAAAGAAATAGGTGTCACGATGACCGACTTAACATCTGAATCTTACCCTGTAATTGAGACACAGGGGATAAACATTGTGCCAAAAGTAAGAACACCAAAAAGATTAAGGTTTAATCGGTGCTGACATGACATCCGCAACTCTCACCAACGACTGGATATCTCAAATCTGCCTCAGCATGTACCGAGGCAAAACACCGCCAGCTACCAACAAATTCTATGTGGGACTTGCCAACACAGCGATCCTCACAAGAGCAAATACGATCGCTGACTTTATCACTCAAGAACTCCTACCCGTCAATGGATACGCTCGTTGCAACACTCAATTCTCTGGCGACGGCGCGTACAACACAACGAATCTCCGCCATGAGATGCCAACGCTGACAGCAACATTCACTGCAGCAGGAAATAGCTTCCAATTTCAAACGGCGTTCTTGATGGCAAATACATCACCTATTGCTTCCCAAAGTTTCACTGATGCAAATGTGAATGCGTCGAGCGATCGCATCACTATCACCAATCACGGATTCATCAACGGCGACTCATTAGTATTTACAGCTGACAACC
>CAZZVG010000971.1:0-3373 GCA_964657295.1 Iningainema sp.
AACAGATAAATTCCTTAACCGAACCGTATTGACGGGTGGGGTTAATATCAAACGCCGTGGCGTTGAGATGACAGGAATCGCTCTTAAGTGTCGAGTAAAAATCATGAAGGTACGCGAGGACTTCGCGGAACCCAAGCAACTAAAGTTGTTTGAAACGCCTAATCAGCCTGAATTAATAGGGAGTAGACAACTACGGAGACACCGTACAACCCGCAAGGGGAGTAAGCACGGTGTGCCTGGGAACCCGCCAACTCAATAGAGTTTATGGGATATTGCAGACTTGGCTTAGTCTTCAAGAATCCCACGGCTTCTAGCGGTGGGAGTGTCAAAGCTATTTCTTTTTCACCTGCTTAGCCATATCAAGAAAGTAATTGTCCATTTTAGCATTGGGACGACGAGTAGTAGCTGTGACTTCAGGAGTTTTGACTGGTTCAGTTGCAGTCACTGGAGTCGTATTGGCTGATTTGATCTCCTGTGCTTTGTTGGATTCCTCGAAGAAGTATTCAGACTGAGAAATCCCCAGTATTTTGGTAATTGAACCGAATAACCGAGAGAGGAAGCCAAAAAACGTTCCAAAGACAACAGACACAAAGCCTTCTAGGCGAAGGTACAAGTTTTGAAGAATTTGCTTGAGACTAGACATATGAGCGTCTCCCACATCTTTCTAATACTATTGTCATTTATTGAAGCATAATAGAAATCAGTGGCGGAACAGTCTCATGGTAGACCTAAGCGGAACTTGGCTGGGAACTTATTGGCAAGGAGAAAGTGCAACGCGCTTTGAAGCTGTACTTATTCAGAGTGGCAACTCTTTAACTGGTAGGATTCAGGATGACAGTAGTTTGGGAGAAGCCCAGTTAAGTGGTGAGGTTATTGGGCGTCGGATCAGTTTTGTCAAACGCTACTTGATGATTAGAAACGCCTCAGTTGACTATGTGGGCATCGTTTCTCTTGACGAAGATTTTATGCAGGGACAGTGGACGATTAAAGGCATCGATATTGGTCCTTGGGAAGCTCACCGCAGTGGTGAAAGTTTAACACTCAATCTGGAAATTCAGCAAAAAAAGCAGCTTTCCGTTTCTTAGCAAAGGCGGAATCCAGTTTGGCGTTGTAGCCCCAGGTATCGTCTACTTGAGTAATAATCTGTTCCATTTGATTGACGAGGGGAGATGATTTTTCCTTTTAGATGCCTCCGCATTTTACCACAAAAGTGTGTAAATGCTAACACTGAAAGGTCACAACTTTGGTTTCTCTGTAGGTGTAAGTAGGTCGTGCTGTTGTGATTGTGTCAATCTCTAGTTACATTAGTTAAATATGGCAGTCGCTTTCTGCCAGCAGCAACATCTGTACAATCTGTCCACCACTCGCTCAATCAGTTTTTTCCAAGCCTATGAACCCCGCCCTAAGTAAAATTGGTAATCAAATGTCCAACCTGACAGGTGTCAGAGCTATTATGAAGGACATTGTCGAAACATTAGAAACTGGTGCGGGGCAGCAGTTTATGAATTTGAGTGCAGGCAACCCAGTGATTTTACCAGAGGTAGAGCAACTGTGGCGGGATTGTACCGCAGACCTGCTGGCTAGCCCAGAATATGGTGAAGTCGTTTGTCGTTATGGTTCCAGCCAAGGTTATGCACCATTAATTGAAGCGATCGCTCGGGATTTTAATCAGCGATATGGATTGAATCTGAGCGAACAAAATATCCTCATCACCCCCGGTAGTCAAAGCCTTTACTTCTACGCTGCTAATGCTTTTGGTGGATATACTAACAACGGCGAACTCCGGGAAATTGTCCTACCTCTAAGTCCCGATTATACAGGTTATGGTGGCGTCTGCTTAGTTCCAGAAGCATTGAAGGCCTACAAACCAACTCTGGACATTGATGCAACTGCTCATAGATTCAAATACCGCCCTGACTTCAGTCAACTGTCGATCACAGAAAAAACAGGTTGCGTGATCTTTTCTCGCCCTTGCAATCCCACTGGTAACGTTCTCACAGATGATGAGGTGAAGAAAATTTCTGCCTTGGCGACAGCTCATGATGTGCCGTTGTTAATAGACTCAGCATATGCACCTCCCTTTCCAGCATTAAACTTTACGGAGATGACACCAGTATTTGGGAGTCATATCCTGCACTGCATGAGTTTGTCGAAAGCCGGATTACCGGGTGAACGCATTGGGATTGCCATCGGCGATCAAAAATTGATTCATGTTCTGGAGTGCTTTCAAACAAATGCCTGTCTTCATGCATCGCGCTATGGACAGGCGATCGCCGCTCGTGCTATCAACTCTGGAACCCTTGCCGAAATCTCCCTTCGAGTCATCCGTCCCTTTTACCAAAACAAGTTCTCTGTTGTGGAAAGCACTTTAGACGAATCAATGCCCAAAGACTTGCCTTGGTTCCTCCATCGTGGTGAGGGAGCAATTTTTGCTTGGTTGTGGTTGCAGGATCTGCCAATAACTGACTGGGAACTCTACCAGCAACTCAAGAAAGTCGGTGTTATTGTTGTACCAGGTCATTCTTTCTTCCCCGGCTTGCAGGAAGATTGGTCCCACAAGCACCAGTGCTGCCGTATTAGCCTCACAGCAAGCGATGAGGAAATTACCGTGGCAATGCAGCGTCTTGCCAAAGTCGTTGAAAAGGTTTATCAACATTTAGTTATTAGCGCTTAAACGAACGACAAGAAATTGATAATTGTTAGTCGTGACAAATAACAACAGTACGGGCGGGGTTGACAATATTGTTCGTTTCTGCTTACAAGTTATATATTGAAACCCGCCCCTACCAACAAATGACTAATCCAAAATCTAAAATCCAAAACCCAAAATCTAACGAGTGGCTAGAAATTGGTACAATTGTCGCTCCTCAAGGATTGTCTGGAGAAGTGCGGGTTTATCCTGATACGGATTTTCCCGAACGGTTTGAGGTGCCAGGGCAACGTTGGTTGTTACATCCGGGAAAAACGGAACCTAAATCTATAGAGTTATTAGCAGGACGTTACATTCCCGGTAAAAACCTGTATGTGATTAAATTAGCTGGTGTGCAAGATCGCAACTCTGCAGAAGAGTTACGCGATTGTAAGTTGATGGTACATGCAAGCGATCGCCCCCAACTCGAAGAAGATGAATATCATGTTTTAGACTTAATCGGCTTGTCAGTCTTCATCCAGGAATCTGGTGAACTCATTGGCACTGTCGTAGACGTGATCTCTGCTGGCAACGATTTGTTAGAAGTACAGCTACATCAGGGAGAAGAGGAACAGAGGGAGATAAATCTTGAGCCAAAATTTGGCAAGTTTGCCAAGGAGGGAAACCCGAAGACTGTTTTGATTCCGTTTGTGAGGGCGATCGCACCAGTCGTAGACTTGGAAA
>CAZZVG010000972.1:0-3371 GCA_964657295.1 Iningainema sp.
GCGTCAACTTTCCCCCAGTCCGGGGGTAGGATTTTAATGTCTTTACTGACAAATTAATTGTACCACATTTATTTGTTTTGCGCTCCCTTAAAAGTGCAACGCATTCATGAGCCAGCGTTGCAGGAGGGTCTCCGACGCCAGATGCCTGCGACGGGAAACCCGTCTTCAGCACTGGCTCCTCCGTAGACGACTGGCGTCCCACGCACCCTCCGGACGCATGAGTGTTCCTAAGTCACCCTCACGCTCGTGGGCTTTCTGCTCAGGATATTGTAATTTATTCACAGGAGCATTCACCCGTCATAGCAACTCTAGCCTCTTTCACCAGAAGAGGCACAATAACAAGTGACGCTGCTGCATCAAGCCACCACCAATGAAGCAGAGTGTTGAATACTAGCCCTGCCAAAAGAACCCAGGACAGATAGCCACAGGTGAATGTTTCCATTGCATCGGCACGCAGCGCCTTACTTCCAATCTCGTCAGCCACGCGAATTTTAGCCTTAGCTAATAGCGGCATTCCCAAAGCGGCTATGACGGCAACAGCAATACCTAAGTAAGAGGTATCTGCATTATGTTTATGGGTGAACCCGTAGATAGCTTGAAGAACTACGTAGCCGCTCAGAGCATAAAGCAGGTAGCCGCTAATCCGTCCAGCTTTCCTTTCCAGTCGTTCAATTGATGCCTTATCCTTTGCTTCCGCGCGTGCTTCTTTCCCTAGCCGCCAAAAGAGGACTGAAGCTGAGATAAATTCAATCACGCTATCGATCCCAAACGCTACAAGCAGTAAACTACCAGCAGCAATTCCTGCCCCAATAGAGACAGTCGCCTCAATCATCATCCAGACCAGAGTAATGCTTTCGAGCTGTAAGGCGAGTTTCATTTTGCCAGAGGGGATCACTGTCTGGTTCTCCGCATGTAACGTTTCTCCCTTGGTGCTTACATTACCGATTGGAGGCACATCAACGGTATAGCCTAGCAATCTAGTCGTTAAATATCGTAGTTAAAAGTAGTTAATCACAGTCAATTTCCCTAATTATCCGTTCCATACATTCGCTTGCGCTCAATCCCGCGTCTATTGATAAAGCTAAAAGTTTTTTCCACGCGGTTGGTGTCAGCGACAATGTTTTCCGAACCTTCATCTCGTCGTAAAAAACGGGATGATTTTTTATTCTCTTTTTGCCAAGACCTAGTTGCATATTTTTAAACTTACGACTATGCTAGTAGCATAGCAAACAAGCCGATGTGAGGTCGAACTCATGGCGAGAAAGCGGAAAGTCAAAGGAACAGCAGCAGTAACTCGAATTGCAATGGTCGGCAATTTGGAACCGAATAAGTGGAAAGCTGACGAACTAGATACCATTGCTGATCGCCTAGGTTTGTTACGAACAGATTTGTGGAATGAATACGGCTCCCTTAAGGCTTGGGGAACATCTGAGTATGAGATAGACCTTGTACTGCGTCCTGCCAATGACAAATATCAGTTACCAGCAAAGTTGTGGGAAACTACGCTCTATAACGTGATAGGTGATATCCATGCAGTGCAAGCATCTTGCATAGAAAAGGTGCTTCAATGTCTTGGTCTACGCTACGAACTAATTGCTGCCAAAAAGACAGTTGCACAACATGTTCTAGAATCTCGTGAGTGGATGAATCACCCTAGGCTAAGAACATTAGTCCGCAAGTTTTGGGATCGAGGTCATACTCAAGTTTCTAACCAAATTGTTCTTAAACAATATAATTGCCAAACTGATTCAAACGGTGTTGTCTGGTTACAATTTGGCGGACTACAGAAGGGCAAGGTTTTAAGACTTCCTACCACTCTCAAAACTGAACCTACTGGGCAGCTTCGCTTAATTAAGCGTGATAGCAAGTGGTACATTCATTACTCGATTGATATTCAGGTTGCACGCCTAAGAACCGAAGGTATTGAAATTGGGATAGATCGCGGGTACTCCGAGGTCTATGCCACCTCCACTAAGGATGGATCCAGGTTCCTAGGTCAGGATTTTGGTAGCATTCAAACCAAAGAAAACGATGAGCGCACACAGAAAGCTGCTAAAAGAAACAAGCTTCGTTCAATAGCCAAAAAAGCGAAGGAAAAAGGTAAGCATGATTTGGCTGAACGAATAGCTAAAAATAATTTGGGGAAGATTAAGTGGAATCGTAGAGAAGCTGCTTTCAAAGGTAGAATTCAAACTTTAGTATTTACCGCCACGATTGAGTTAATTCGTGATGGCATTAAAACTATAGGATATGAAGACTTGACCGAACAATTCACTTCAAAAAAGAAACGGTCAAGACGGACTAAGCGCAACTTAAACACCTGGTGTAAAGGTGTAGTAGTTAAAGCGCTTCAACAGATTTCATCTCGTGTAGGTTGCACGATTATTGGTGTCTCGGCGGCATATACGTCACAACTTGATTCGCGTCATGGCATCCTTTTGGGTGTGCGTGATGGGGACAAGTTCACCTGTTTTGATGGGGTCGTTTTGCAATCAGATACTAACGCTGCCGATGACATTCAAGCAAGAATTGGGGATGATGAAATCTCCAGATTTATGAAGCATACGGATGTAAAAAAAATATTGCTTGAAAGGACGCGGAAGTTTCAAGACTCGTTTCAAGTGACGCAAGAAACAAAGATGCGAGTTTTTGAGGCGATAACGGGTACGGATAAACCCAAGACTCTAGAACCCAAAAGAAAACGTACGAGTAGGGTCAATCAGAGTGCGAACCACAAGCAATTGACGTTGTTCGACTACGTTTAACTACGTTGATTGTGTATCCCTAAAGCCGTAACAGCGTCTTGAATTGCCTTTTCATTCACTTGCAATGGATCATATGACACGTTGAGTTGTCCTGTTGCAAAGCTCACTGATGCCTCACCCACTCCGGGCATTTTTTGCAAAGAAGCTTCTATTTTCTTGGCGCAACTGCCACAGTCCATACCCCCAACTTGTAACTGTAAAGTTTTAACTGAAGCTTGTACCACGGTGTATCCCAACCCGGTAATGCGCTCGTTGATTGTCCGAGACTGAACCTCTAATGGGTCATAGGACACTTTCAGTTGCTCTGTTGCAAAATTTACGAATATTTCAGTTACTCCGGGAAGTTGCTGTAAGCTGGCTTGAATTTTTTTGGCACAGCTACCGCAATCCATACCACCAATCTGTGCTTGTAAGATTTTGAGAGAATGTGTTGAGGTCATAGTCAGGTTGGCTAATACAAAGTGGCTACCCAGTCGAATGACGCAATCTGGACTAAGATGCAGGTATCTCAAGTCATGTAATTGACCAGGGTAAAACATATCAGTGATTACTGATATGTTTTGATGATAGCGCTTTGTGGGATATAAATGATCACTAAAACTCAAG
>CAZZVG010000973.1:0-3369 GCA_964657295.1 Iningainema sp.
CTACTAATAGCCTGACGGGTTACGCCAGCTATATTAGCCAAATCTTGCTGACTCATGCCCAAGCGAGTTCTCATCGACTTCACGTTGTTGCAAATATTCAAATCCAGCTTCATGAGGCTGTATCTCTCGTTTACTTATTTAGACCACAAGTTTTTGCAGTCTTCTAGGATTTGTCTTTCTGGAAGAGCGGTTCATACTTTCATAAATTGCATGTATATAGCTGAAATACTTGTCAGGTTTGTGTGGCAAATAAGATTGAGTTTTGACTCCTTATTGTATTTCTCTTAAGCAAGTATAACATACATATTGCCAAAATAATTGCTATCAGCAACTTTTTATCTCTATATTTATTGAGTAAAAATGTATTTAGAAATACAGAAAATTTGAATCTTGTGAAGTATGCAAGTATGCTACAAAGTAGATTTTGTGCTATTTGTAGGTTAAACTGAAGTTTATCTTCCTCTATTCTTAAATATCTATGAACACTAGTAAATCCTTCGGTAAAAATAGTGAGTCAAAAGTGCCTTATGAGTTGAAAGAAGCTTACTCTCAAGAGATACAAACAATTACCGAAGCGTTAGTGAAGATAACAAATTTATCTTTGGAAACAGTAAAGCCTCATCTTGATGCAATGCTGGAGCAATTGGTTAAGTCTAAAGGCGAGCGTCCACTTTACGAAACTGCCACTGCTGATGAGTGGATTCAAGCATTGCAAGAATGGAGCTTTAGTCACAGACGAGATACACCTCTCCTATCCGATTATGCTGTGAGTCGGGCAGGTATATATCAGGATGAAGAAATTTAGTGGCATATCTTATTGATACAAATATTATACTAAGAATGGCACAGCCAGACCACCCAATGTGTACAGAGGCATTAAATGCACTTGGGGTACTGCGACGACGAGAAGAGGAATATTACCTCACCCACCAAAACCTAGTTGAGTTTTGGCGGAGTGCTACCCGCCCGGTTGAGAGAAACGGACTAGGCTTGACTATATCTGAAGGTGAAGCAGAACTACAACGTTTAGAAACGCTTTTCCTCGTAGTGCCAGATGTGCCTGAGATTTATCGTGAATGGAGACGGTTGGTTTTAGAGTACTCAGTGATGGGTGTAAATGTCCACGATACAAGGCTTGTTGCAGTGATGCGTGTTCACTCCCTTTCCCACATCCTGACCTTTAACATTAAGGATTTTACCCGATACTCTAGTGAGATTACCCCTGTACATCCAGCCACTGTCTCGCCTTAAAAGTCGGGAACACTCTTCAAAAGATTTATGATGCGCTAATCAATAGGCTGCTTTGATCGTATGAAACTATTCAAAGTCAGGCTTCAGCAGTAGGAGTTAAATGAGCAGTGATTCCGAAAGTTACGCGCTTGGACGCCGCAGGAGCCGCTGTCAGTTAACCCATTAATCTCAAAGCTTTGCCCAAGTATTACACGACCCAAGTTGCAAGTGAATGCGATCGCTAGCGCTTTAGGCTGGTGTATGAAGTCAGTATCACCAGTAAACCAAAAAGTTTTCCCCGAAGAGTTATCGTTTATAGAGCGTGCCATTCAGTCAATAGTTGTTACTCCCGAACCGCCAGAAGATTACCTAAGATAGTGAACCGCAATAGAGTTGGGCAGCGCGTTGGCTCAGCACGGCGCTGCAGGAGGGCTAGCCCGAACTCACAGCGACTGCCCGCGCTCTTGTGCGCCTTCGCGCAGCGTCTCCCCTTGGGAGAAGAAAATTTTTAAAAAAATAGGTAATCTTACACTCGGTGTTGGGAGTCATGAACAGAACCGGATCTCAACCCTTCTTCAATCGTTCAATCAAGTGTTCTCCAACTCGTAAGGCATTGGCAATGATTGTTAAAGCAGGACTAACTGCAGAACTAGAAGGGAAAAAACTACTATCCACAACGTAAAGATTATCGACATCATGGGTACGGCAGTTGATATCGAGAACGGAAGTTTTTGGATCTTCTCCAAAGCGGCAAGTCCCACTTTGATTTGCGACTACTTGAATAGGCGTATTGCTGTAAGGATAAATGCCTCTTGGAAAGACTGCATTTTCTGTGATTCTGTCTACAGCTTTCAGCACATCCATCCAGCGATGGATCAAGCGATCGTGTGCCTCAAGATTATTGGGAGTGTAATCCATATACTGTTTAGATCCCTCCACACGTACTTTATTATTGGGATCGGGCAAATCTTCTGTCTGCACCCACCAACCAGTAGCGCGTGCAGTTAACTGCTTCAGTCCAAATCCCGGCATGAGTTTTGCCAAGAAAGCCAAAAGAGGCGGTGCTTCAGAGGGGATCATATCCTCCAGAATTTTACCTGTATTCTGGATATGACCCATCGGATAATCAAAACCTAGCTCTCCCCAGTAAAAATCATTAACGCAAATGGTCTTTTGGAAGATAGCAGGGTTAGGTACAGGGCTTAGGTGCACCAATGTTGTCATGAGTTGTTTCATGAAATTACGTCCTACCAAATCAGAGCTATTAGCAAGTCCGGTAGGATGAGAGCTATTCGCAGAACTCAACAATAATGCTGCTGAATTTATCGCACCGCAAGCAAGTACGACAATATCGCTGAAAAAGAAATGAGATTGTCCGTCAATTTCTGCTTCGACAGCTTTAACTTCTCCTCCACTCGGGCTTGTGTGCAACCGCACCACTTTCGCATTAGTTTTCAGTGTGACGTTAGGGAATTTCAGAGAGGGGGAAATTCCTACAATTTCAGCATCGGCTTTAGCATCAACATGACAAGGAAAACCATCACAAGTTTTGCAACGGATACAATCGCTCTGCTCGTCAGATCCTTCACTCAACTTCAATCCCAAAGGCAAATAAGCTGGATGTAACCCCTGCTGAGAAATAGCATCACAAATTTGTTGCATCCGGGCTTCATGAGCCACCGCAGGTAATGGATAGGTTTCGCTACGAGGAGGTTCAGTTAGATCATCTCCCTGTCTACCGTGGACGAGGTAGAGTTTTTCTGCTTCAGTGTAATAAGGTTCAAAGTCTTTGTATTTGAGGGGCCACTCCGGAGAAATGCCATCTTGGTGTTGAACTTCTTCAAAATCTCTTTCCCTCATCCGGAGCAAAGCCGCACCGTATACTTTAGTATTACCACCAACCCAGTAATTGGTTTGAGGACGAAAAGGCTCATTTGCTTGATCATACCACTGTTGGTGAGCTTGATAGCGTTGTTTTCGGAAAACCTCAGATGCACTCCAGTTTTCATTTTCTTTAGGTAAGAAACTTCCGCGTTCGAGAATCAGAATTTTCTTACCTGTGGGAGCAAGTTTATATGCCAATGTACCCCCACCTGCCCCAGTACCAACAATAATCAGATCGTAGTGTTGATCGTCAAT
>CAZZVG010000974.1:0-3362 GCA_964657295.1 Iningainema sp.
CAGCCAGGATGCACAAGCCTTCAAGCGATGGAATCTCACCACTTAATGTATCCACAGGCTCTTTCAAGGCGCTCGGCTCTAAAGAATTTGTCTGTGTAATCTCTAAGGGCATTGAGTGCAGAGGCAGCCTCACAGTCATCGTGGTTCCAAGTCCCTCACCTAAACTCTGTGCTTGAACTGTTCCACCGTGAAGTTCGACAATATGACGAACAATTGACAAACCTAATCCAAGTCCTGGAGTTGCTTTACTGCTGCCAGAATCTCCTTGGCGGAAGCGATCAAACACATGCGGCAGTAAGTCTGCCCTGATGCCTATTCCTGTGTCACTGACTCGAATCTCAGCGTGATTCGATACAGGTTCGAGCGTGATTTCCACTTGCCCACCGGATGGAGTGAACTTCATGGCGTTAGAAAATAAATTCCACAGAACTTGCTGTAAGCGATCCTCATCTCCGATAACCGTCGCCGATTTCAAATGCGAAACAATTTGAATGGTTTTGGCCTCTGCGGATAATTGGATAGACTCAATTGCGGCATCCACTACCGAAACCAGATCGAGCAAACAAGTGTTTAAACGAAACTTTCCATTCGTAATCCGTGTGATATCCAGTATATCATCGATTAACTGAGCTTGCACCTGAGCATTCCTCTTCACCGTCTCCCAGGCACGAGTGAGTGTTGAAGAATCTAGATTGCTCTTGCTTGCCAGTTGCGCCCAGCCCAGTATAGCATTGAGCGGGTTACGAAGTTCATGGGAGAGGTTCGACAGGAATTCATCTTTAGCTCGGTTGGCGTCAACCGCTTCTTGAAGAGCTAACTGCTCCCGTGCTAAGAGATGCGATCGCTCTAACTCAAACTGCTTTCGCTCGGTGATATCTTCAATCGCCAGCAAAATCATTCGAGCATCTCCCTGTTGAATAATTCTCCAAGCATTGAGCAGCATGGTTTTCTGCCCAAGCCGCTCAAAACATTGCTCTACCTCCAAGTTTTGAATATTGGTATCGTTGGTGAGAATGTCTTCTAGAAGCGATCTTAGTCCGGGCAGGTTCCACTCACCGTTTCCTAATTCAAAAATCAGAGATTGCGTTGTCTTTGCGGGTGAAACCTGAAACGTTTCATAAAACGAGCTATTGGCTTTGTTCACCCGCAAATCAGAATCAAGCACGATTAATGGCATTTGTACCGTCTCCACAATCCCTTCAGCATAATTCCGGGCTTGTTCTAACGATGCGGCACTGCGTTTAAGACTATCAATATCTATTAACACCAACACGACACCATCAATCTGGTTTTCTGTGGTACGATAAGGACGGATGCGGAGGTTGTACCAATGTCCCCCCTGAGTTTGGACTTCTAATTCTTTGATGCTGAGTGTCTCAAGGACTTCCAAAATGAGCCGTTCTACGTCAGGAATATTCAGATTCGCTCTGATGTCACTCAAAGGTCGTCCAGCATCGGCGGCAATGAAATTGAAAAGCCGCTGCGCCATTGGTGTGAAACGTCGAATGCGTAAGTCCGAAGTCAACATCAAAATTGGGATATTGATACTGGCAAGCAAATTCGTGAGATCGTTGTTAACTTGGTGTAATTCCTGATTACGAGAGCGAAGTTCTTCATTGGTTGTGTTGAGTTCTTCGTTGGTTGCCTGAATCTCTTCTTTGGCAGTTTCTAGCTCCTCATTGGTGCTTTGCAACTCTTCATTACTCGACAGGATTTCTTCATTAGCAATTTTCAGATCTTGATTGATGTGCTCCTGTTCAAGGATCAGCGCTTGCAGATACTCTTGAGTCGCAGCCCGCTCTTGGTTTGCGGTGGCGAGTTCCTGCTTGAGCCGAACAATCTCACGATCCATATCGGAAGGAACTGAGCTTTCAGGATTAAACGTGCTCACGTTGCTAACAGTGGGTGGAGCTTCTTCAAATAAAACCAGAAAGTAGAGTTCAGAGCCAGTCTCCGGCTCGAATGGAATCACCTCAAGATTAATGATTCTGGAAATATCGCCGAATTCAAGGAGTAACCCTTCCTTTCTCACGAGAATTTTTTGCCGTTGTACCTGATAAATTGTGGCGCGTAGCTCGACGAGCAAGCTTGAGCGCACCATTTTGAATAAGTTGAGACTTGCTTTCCCTGGTGCAAATTTTAGGTAGAGATCGATTTCTCCTCGAAATTGCAGCACGTCCATCTTGTCATCGATGACTACGCCCACTGGAGCATAGCGATTCAAAATCAGTTGGTCAGTTTTTCTCTCTAAGTCTGACTTATCCGATGGATTCTCATTCCGAGGCTTAGGTTCGTCCACTTTTGCGATGGGATAGTTGCTGCTAACGAACGAAAAAATTTTCCGACTTGCCGTTAGCTTCTTGGCATAGATTTTATACTTTCTATTAATTATAGTAAACAAATCCGAATAATTACCTATGCTTTCTGAAGTCCCTAGCAGCAGAAAGCCACTCGGGTTGAGACTGTAATGAAAGATGGGCAGTATCCGTTTCTGCAACGTTTCGTCCAAGTAAATCAGGACATTCCGACAGCTAATGAGATCTAAGTTGGAAAAAGGGGGATCACTGCCCAAGTCTTGTCGGGCAAACACACACAGTTCGCGGACAGCTTTGCTAATTTGATACCCACCGCCCTCAATGGCATTAAAGAATCTGCGGCGGCGCTCTGGTGAGACATCCACCATTTGATTCTCTGCATAAATGCCTGAGCGAGCTTTGTCAATTGCCCGATCGCTGATGTCTGTGGCAAAAATCTGGATCGGCCGCTGGGTGACTTTATCCGACAAAAACTCCAACAAGGAGATGACGATCGAATAGACTTCCTCGCCCGTCGAACACCCCGCCACCCAAATCCGAATCGGCAATGCCGCCTTGGAGAGCATGATACTGGGAAAGACTCGCTCTTGCAACAGTTGAAATGCTTCAGCGTCGCGGAAAAAATGGGTGATGTGGATGAGAATTTCTTCAGAGAGCGCCTTGACTTCACCCGGATTCTCTTGCAAATACTGGGCATAATTTTCTAACCGTTCTAGTTTGTACAACAGCATTCGCCGCTGAATTCGGCGCTCAAGGGTTTTGGGCTTGTAGTGGCTGAAGTCAATGCCAGTTGCCGATCGCAATAACACAAAAATAGTCGCCAGGATCTCTCCCTGTTGGGGCAATTTTTCACCCGTTACGAGCGGCAGTAAGTCAGAAGGAAGAAGATTGCGACTGAGGAAAGCCAATTCCTCGGCAATTTTTTGAGGCGGCAGAACAAAATCGACATTCCCTGTAGCAACAGCGGTATTAGGCATACTATCGAATTTTGCCGTGTTTTCACACTGAGCAAAAGTCACGCCTCCAGCTGCCTTGATTGCCTTCAGC
>CAZZVG010000975.1:0-3361 GCA_964657295.1 Iningainema sp.
TAATGGCTAATGGCTAATGGTAACAATTAGGAATTAGCAATAGCCGTTTTATCTTCTTTTGATTAGGCTCAAGTAGTAATGCTTGAGCTTTTTTATCGCAAGGCTATATTTTAACAGAAGCGATCGGGTGAGCGCTGCACAAATATAATCTTGGCAATCTTCAGTAATTCTGACTCTGTTGACTTTTGTGAAGAGATTTTTGTATACTTAAGGAAAGTGCTGGATTCCCTTTCTCTCCACTTTGATTGACCAGAGGATCGGTTGAGGTCGAAGATTTGGGTAAAAGTATGCCAAGGTTTCTGAGAATCTTTGGTCAAAAATAGGTACAGACTAACTGTCTGTTACAGCGCAAGCTACGGTAAACGTTGTCCACTCGTTGGATGATACCTTGTAGGTACTGAGTACCCCTCATATCCGTCAAAAACCCCCCGCTGTCGGTTCTCCTGTCCTTAAGGGCGTAAATCCTTAAGTTTGCCCAGTTTTTGAGTAGCGCAATACTTAAGAACATAAAACAAATTCTAGGAATTTCCTCAAGTCAGTGTGTAGAATGATCTATCACATTTTGAATTACAGGAAAGTACCACAATGTCCAAATTAACTAAGGCGCTTCTCAAGGGATTGCCAACTAAGGCTAAACTGTTTTCCCAAAACCCAAATAGCCGACCTCACTACCACATTCTTATAGAGGCAGAAAATCATCAGCAGTTCGACATCGCAGTTAATATTGCCTCAGAAGACCCAAAAACTGCCGATGTGAGGGTTTTGTATGCCATCAAGCGAAATATCACGCCACCGCAGATGGACGTATTACTTAGCCTTACAAATGGAATGTTTGACCTGCCGAATCATGGAATCACTGGTATTGACTTTGTGCGCGATCATCTAGTAGCGAAAGATGAGATGAAACCGCTGCCTCTGTTTGATCGTTCGCAACCGATTGAGAAACAGGGTGAACAAGAGATAAAGCAACTGGTGGATGAAGTGGTTGCCGATCCAAAAGCTGTAGTTTATGCCTTTGGACACCGATACGATCGGCGATCGCCTACAAATGCGGCGTGGGGGTTTCAGCCAGACGATGGGATTCACAACATTCACATGAATCAGGGCAATTATACTGGCAACCACGACGACGAAAACGGACGTGGAGAAGACGGTGCACTGTTTCTCTATTTCCCTAGCACCAACATCTGGCACGCTGTATATATCGCCTTCCAGACGCAATCATTTGACAATGATGCTAATGGCTACCCCAAAGATGATTCCAAGCCTACGGGTAAAAATAATGTTGGTAGCAGTCACGGTCACCAGCATCACCATCATGGAAGCAATTAACAGCAAACTACTTTCCCCGTAAGCAAGCATAGCAGCAACGCCTCCGCTTGCTTCACTCTAGTAACAAATTGCTCAACTTCTGAGCAATTTGAGCTAGGGTATCTGATGACAATTCGCCCAATTCCCGGTGGATTACCACTTTGAACCTCTACGGCTAAGCTTCGCTATAGCCGCAGATTCTTAAGAAACACTTAGCTAGTTGTGCCTCTTACATCCCAGTCAACAAACAAGTCCAATTGCGTGTATTTAGGTTCTTGAGTATTCCGTTTTTTCCTAGCCTTGGGCTGGGTTAGGAGTGCGACACTCTTAACTGTCAATAAACGCAGTTGACGTTGTTTGACGTTTGACTTAGCAGGGTTTCCCGGCTCATCCCTCGGCTCGGATGATGCTTCCTGACTAGCAGGCTCCAAGGACGTAACTTTCTGGCTGACCACCAGTAGGGAACTAGTTCCAAGTTTGTTCAAGCCCCGATGTGCAATATTTACCGACCCATTTGTATCGGCATCATCGGTATATGCACACTGTCCACAAAGAAACTTTTCTTTGTCTCTGTTACTTCTATCAATAAAGTGACAGACAGGACATTCTTGACTTGTAAATTTTGGGTCTACTAGGATAACAAGGTTACCTAGTTTTGCTGCTTGTTGTTCCGTTTTCTGGCGCAACGAATACCAACTAGCGTCCGAAATACTTTTATTAAGTCCAGACTTTACAGCTTGACCATTCTTTAAATATTGTCCCGTCACCTCATCCTTAACAGGCTTGCAACGGGCTTTCATTCCTTTAATGTTCAAATCCTCGAAGGCAGTGATGTCTGCTCCGTCCGCTATTTTCTTTGCTGCCTTCCATTGAAAATCTTCACGCTGCCTAGCTATATCTTTATGGATTTTAGCTAGTCGTACATACGCTTTTCTGCGATTATTTGAACCTTTCTTTTTTCTGGAAACTCTGCGCTGTGCAATTTCTAACTTACGTTCAGCCTTCCTTAAGAATTGAGGGTTGGGTATAAAGTCACCACCGCTTAAAGCAGCTATTTTCTTAATACCAACGTCAACGCCCTGAATTGTTTTACATTCTTCCGGTTTTTTGATGACGATATCAGGTACAGTCTCGTCTCTCAACAAAACAGAAACATACCACCCATCTGACTGACGGCTAACTGTTACTGTCCTGACTTCCCAACTAGCAGGAATTTCACGAGATTTAAAAAACCGCATTTTCCCTATTAAAGGGAAAGTGATGTATTTCCCGTCAATCTTTACTGTACCAGGCTTGTACTCAAAACTCACATCTTTGTGTTTTTTGAAGTTCGGAAACCCAGCTTGTTTGGCAAAAAACTTTTGGAATGCAGTATCTACATGTCTTATTGCTTGTTGATAAACTTCTGCACAAACCAATTCATACTTTGGATGCTGTTTTTTAAGTATTGGCAGCCAAGATGAATGCATTTCAAACGCGCTACGACGCGGGTTAAAAGGTTTTAGGTTTCCGTTTTTATCCGGCTTCCCTCTTCTTAAATTTGGTTTATCCTCCTTCCAGGGATTACCCAGTGCTGCTGATTTGTTGACAGAACAATACAACGGACTAAAAACCGCTCTGGTTGACAAATCACAGTATAAATATTATGGATTAACTTCTTTCTTTGTATAAAGGTCGCAATACGCGCCCTCTATAAAAGTCTGCAAATAAGTTTTTTGCCTGTCACCAATAGCGCGATTTTGTACGTAGCCTACAAGGTGTTGCGCTTCGTCAAAATGCTTAGATTGAGTTGGATTTGGTCGAAGTTTGAACTTGTAAGCTACTTGCATTTGTTTGCCTCCTTGTTCTAAGGTACAACTAAACATTTAGATGTGTCAAGGAGTTTTAAAAAGAAAATGGCAAAACCTCAATCTGATAAAGAGTGGCAAGAAAGAAACCCGGAAAAAGCAAGGAAATACGTTCAAAAATACTTAGAGGACAAGGAGCGCGTTACCCTTACCTCATATCTTGCACCTGTCTGGATAAACCCTTAATACACCAATAGGAGTGT
>CAZZVG010000976.1:0-3359 GCA_964657295.1 Iningainema sp.
CCAAGGCAATGCTGCCCCCGGTTATAGTTCTGGGCAAGCAATTCAGGCGATGCAGGAGACGTTTAAGCAGATTGAGCAGCCAGGGCTAGGTTATGACTGGACAGGGCTTTCCAGAGAAGAAACCAAATCCGGTGGACAAGCTATCCTGTTATTTGCTCTCGGTATTTTGGTCGTGTTTCTAATTTTAGCAGCTCAGTACGAAAATTACATCGACCCGATAATTATCTTGCTGACTGTGCCCTTCGCAATTCTCGGCGCGATGCTGTTCATCTCATTTCGAGGGTTAGTCAACGATCTTTACTGTCAGGTGGCATTGGTGATGCTGATTGGTTTGGCGAGTAAGAACGCGATTTTGATTGTGGAATTTGCCAACCATTCGCGGGAGCAGGGGATGACAATCGCCCAAGCTGCACTCCATGCCGTTCAACAGCGACTCCGCCCGATTTTGATGACTACCATCGCCGCACTGGTTGGGTTTCTTCCCTTATTGCTGGCATCTGGGGCAGGTTCAGCCAGCCGTTTGTCCCTCGGCACGGCTGTGTTTGGCGGTTTATTAGTCTCCACTTTCATGAGCCTGCTCCTAGTACCCGTCCTTTACGTCGTGGTCAAAAATCTTACAGTGTTTGCGTCTAAAGGTAGACCTCCCCAACCACCTCTAGAGCCTGAAACGAATAAATTAGCCACTTTTAACGGTAACAGTGATGTACAATCAGCAACAGTCCTAAAGTCTCAGGGAAATACATTATGACGACATTAACATCACTGGCATAACTCTTTATTGTATAAAATATAGCTTTATCAGTGGTGTAAAATACGAGAAAACCGATGGTGATAGTGGGGGTGCGGAATGTGGGAGATCATGTATAATTTCTGGAATTGTAAAAATTAATATCATGCTCTTATATGCGCAATACCAAACTAAAGACACTTAACGCTAAATCTCGTAGAAGTGCAAGTGACTGGCGGTTATTTTTGCGTTTACTACCTTATGCCCGTCGCAGTCAACGACTACTGTTGTGTTCAATGTTGCTGCTTTTGCCAGTGGCGATCGCTAATGCCCTGCCACCACTACTGATTGGACAAGCAATTTCCCTTGTTCGACACGAACCCAGCACTTACGAGTTTCTCCGGAATCTCTCTTTATTACAAGGGCTACATCTCCTGGAAGGATTGTTGCTGATCACAGTGATTGTGCAATTGGTAGTCACTGGTTTTCAGGGTTTTTTGGTGCAGAAAGTCGGGCAACAACTTACCGCAGCAATTCGCCAGGATTTGTTTGATCATGTTACATCTCTAGGAGTGCGCTTTTTTGACAGGACACCTGTAGGGAGATTAATTACTCGGCTGACGAGTGATGTGGAAGGTTTGGGAGACGTTTTCTCCACAGGGGCGATTGGTATTGTCTCCGATTTGTTCACCATGCTGGTGATAGCTGGTTTTATGTTTTCTATTCAGTGGGAACTCGCTTTGTTGTTGCTGTTGATGCTGTTACCAGTGACAGCGTTGATTATTTACTTTCAGCAGCAGTACCGCAAAGCCAATTACAAATCCAGGGACGAACTATCCGTACTTAATTCCCAACTCCAAGAAAATGTGACTGGTATCAACGTAGTGCAGTTGTTCCGCCGAGAAAAATTTAATGCTGAGCTGTTTCGCACTAGCAACATTCGTTATATTCAAGAGCTAGATAACACGATCTTTTTTGATTCAGCGGTTTCGGCAACACTAGAATGGATTGCGATTATTGCCATTGCTGGTGTTTTATGGGTTGGCGGCTTTCTACTTTTACAAAAAAACTTGACTTTTGGCATATTATCTACATTTGTATTGTATGCCCAAAGATTGTTCGATCCTTTACGACAGTTTGCCGAAAAATTCACCACAATTCAAGCTGGTTTTACGGCAATAGAGCGGATTAGCGAAATTTTTGAGGAACCAATAGAAATACGCGATCGCAGCAATCCCAGATTCTCAATGTTTGATTTGAGATTGGGGTATATTGACGATCCATCTGTGAATACAGAATCCCAAACTTCACAATCTGCATGGGGAGAAATCCGCTTTGAACACGTCTGGTTTGCTTATAAAGACGATGATTATGTGATCAAAGACTTAGATTTTACCATTCATCCTGGAGAGAAAGTCGCATTAGTCGGTCCTACAGGGGCAGGGAAAAGTACTATTATCCGTCTATTGTGTCGTCTTTACGAACCGAGCAAAGGACGCATTCTCGTAGACGGTATAGATATCCGAGAGGTATCTCAAGCGGAATTGCGACGTTACATGGTAGTCATTTTACAAGAAGGCTTTTTATTTGCTGGTGATGTTAAAAGAAACATCACTTTAGGCGACGGCTACACTTTTGAGAAAATTCAACAAGCGGCACAAAAAACGAATATTGCTCAGTTTATTGAAGAATTGCCTCAAGGCTATGATACTCAACTTCGAGAACGGGGGACAAATATTTCTAGCGGTCAAAAGCAACTTTTAGCTTTTGCTCGTGCCGCTATTCGAGATCCGCAAATCTTAGTACTGGATGAGGCGACAGCAAGTTTGGACGTCGGGACAGAAGCTTTAGTTCAGAAGGCTTTAAATGAACTTTTAGTAGAACGCACTGCCATCATCATTGCTCATCGCTTATCAACAATTCGCAACGTGGATCGAATTTTCGTGTTGAAGCGGGGAGAATTAATCGAACAGGGATCTCATGAAGAGTTACTCATTCAAGGAGGACTTTACGCTACTTTACACAATTTACAGATGTTTGGATCTTAAATAAGAGTTTTATATGCCTTTGTCAAGCAACCCTGGATAAGTCTGAACATTAAATGTGCGTCCTACATATCCAGCATTCGGTAAATCGAGAATATAACCTGGTGCTAGGTTTTCCCCATTGGTGTTCACATCTGATACCAAGCTAGCCCAAGGGACATCTTGCAATGTCCCTTGAGGATTTGTAACTTTCAGTGTCAATGGGTAACTTTAAGTTGTTTTACGGCTACTGTTGAGTAAACCTGGTCAATAAATCTTCGCGAGATAATTGTAGCAATAAAGGAGTAAATTCTTCGGGTGGTAATGCTAATAAAGGTTCAACAATTGCTGATAGTTGTTCATCTAAAGTAACAAAACGAACTCGAAGTAAGTTTTCTATAGTTGTGCGACGTTCGTTGTGAACTCCTTCCTGCCTACCTTCAAGTCTACCTTGCTGTATAGCCTCTGCCAAACGTTGTTCGTAAATTGGTGATAACTGCATAACTAAATCTCTATCCTCCACATCTAAATTCTGATTCAATTCTAAAGTAGTTTTCAAGTTGGCTAATAAATTTATCGCTTTGCCGCGTAAAGGATTGTTAATATCT
>CAZZVG010000977.1:0-3358 GCA_964657295.1 Iningainema sp.
AGTTAAGCAAAAACAAATAATAACATCTATTTTCTGATGCCAGCTAAAGATATTTTCCACAACACTGTAAGAAATGCGCTTGCAAAAGATGGGTGGTTAGTGACTGATGAGCAATTTTTTATTCGTTCTGGAGGAGTTGAAATTTATATTGATATTGGAGCAGCAAAAATTATTGTAGCAGAAAGAGGTAGCGAAAAAATAGCAGTTGAAGTTAAAAGTTTTCTGAGTTATTCAACTATTTCGGAATTTCATACAGCCGTTGGTCAATTTATTAATTATCGGTCAATTCTGTCAGAAGAACAACCTGAGCGTCTATTGTATTTAGCTATACCAATAGATACTTATGAGTCATTTTTTCAGCTACCGTTTACTCAGAAAATTATTCAACAATATCAAATTAATTTAATTGTTTACGAGTCAGAAGAAGAGGTAATTGTCAAATGGATAAAGTAGAACAATACCGGGAATATATTCAAAGATTGCTGACGGAGTATAGCCATTATAAAAGTATAAGTGAAGAAGTAGAAGCACAAGTGGTTTTTGATAGAGAACATGATCATTACCAATTAGTTCATGTTGGTTGGCGGAATATACGACGTGTATATGGTTGTGTGCTCCATTTAGATATAAAAGATGATAAAATTTGGGTTCAACATGATGGCACAGAAATTGGCATTGTTAGTGATTTAGAAGCTTTGGGCGTACCGAAACAAGATATAGTTTTGGGTTTTCATGCTCCTTATAAACGTAAGTATACTGATTATGCTGTGGGTTAGTAACGCTTCTAATTCTCTTACATATTTCTAGGAGCAAGTCTGATTAACTCCTCAATATTACGGTGTATAGTGTGGCAAATCCCATCTAAGGGAAGATCGTTTGGATCATGTCCAAAAGGTTCTTCAATTTCCGAGCCGATTTCTTCAATACTTAGTAATGTGAAGCTGACAAAAGCCATTATTATGCCAGTCCACCAAGTCACATCCCTGACTAGATCAAGTGGTAAGATTAGACAAAAAGCTATGACCACTTGCCTGAATATAATAGAATATATTAAAGGTAATGGCGTTTTTAAAATACGTTCACATCCCCCTAAGATATCGACTAATTCATCAACCAATTTATGTAGTGTAGTCAACTGATATATATTTAAGCAATTCCGGTCGTGTTGCTCCTGGAGATAATCTCCAATCCAAAAAGCAATTTGTAGTGGTGGATGCTCGCTTTGTTTTAGTTGTGAGTACTTAGTTTCAGATATTAATGATCCGATTTCATCATTCACAGTTTCTGAACGCAGATGTAGCTTCATGGCGATCGCAAAAGCAACCATTAACCTTAGTATTTCTTCTTTTGCGACTAGATCTTCTGGTGAATGATCTTTAACAACTATCCAAGTGTCCCGAGCTAAATTACGCACTGTATTGACTAAAGAACCCCACAATTTCCGTCCTTCCCAAAATCGTTCGTGAGCTGTATTTGTCCGAAAAACTAATAATAAAGTCAAAGCAATATTGAAACTCAATACCCCGTTAACAGTAATGCTACTATCATCTGATAATGCTATCGGAAATTTTAAATAATAAAGTAATGATACTAAAAACCCATATGCACTCGACAAAACGACCCAAGGAAAAATGATTGGAATCAATGTCTTTTCAAGTTTTAAAATAACTTGAAACCAGTTCCTTTTTTCTCCAGAATAGAGGTAATATTTACCTCCCATTGAATTCTGCTTTCTACTAAGAATTCGGTTTAGATTCTGATTGGGATTATTTGCCATTTTGTGCGGTTTTGAGTATTTTGATAGAGAATCCACAAGTCAAAATTCAGGATAACATGTGTTTGCACAACTTGTAGGACAACAACAAGCAGTAGATTTACTGAGTCAGGCTATTATCAAAAATAGAGTGGCTCCAGCTTATCTATTTGTAGGAGCTGATGGTATAGGACGGAGTTTAGGCGCACGCTGCTTTGTGGAATTGCTGTTTGCTCGCCATCAAAATGGTTTGCGTCAAGATAATCACCCGGATTTATTGTGGGTAAAGCCGACTTATCTACACCAGGGACAGCGGTTGAGTGCTGAAGTTGCAGCCGATAAGGGACTCAAGCGCAAAGCACCACCTGTCATTCGCTTAGAACAAATTCGGGAAATTACAGAGTTTCTCAGTCGTTCACCACTGATAGCACCGAGAAAAGTGGTAGTATTGGAACAAGCAGAAACAATGGCGGAAGCCGCAGCCAACGCTTTACTTAAGACATTGGAAGAACCAGGGCAGGCAACGCTGATTTTAATTGCTCCATCCTTGGAATCTTTGCTGCCAACCTTAGTGTCGCGCTGTCAACGAATTCCCTTTTATCACTTAGATACAGCCACAATGGCTCAGGTACTGACGCAAACAGGGCATGAGAACATTTTGCAGTATCCAGCAGTGTTAAAGATTGCTGCAGGCAGTCCTGGAGAAGCGATTGCATCCTACCAACAACTGCAAGCAATTCCCACAGAACTACTAACAGCAGTCACAAAAGTGCCTTCATCTTACCGCGAAGCCTTGGAATTAGCCAAACAAATTGATCAGGCTATAGATACAGAAGCCCAATTATGGTTAGTCGATTACCTCCAGCAGTTCTACTGGCAGCAGTTGCGTCAACCAAGCATTATCAACCAGTTAGAAAAAGCAAAGCAGAGTCTCCTTTGTTACGCCCAGCCACGCCTTGTTTGGGAATGCACATTTTTGTCATTAGTTAATCCCCTTGCTGGTAAATAATCGGGGCGAGAGGCTAATATATTTATCTGATTTTAAAAATTACATAGATGAAACTTAGTTTATGCATGATTGTGAAAGATGAAGAAGCAGCACTACCTAAATGTCTTGGCAGTGTCAAAAATGTGGTGGATGAAATGGTTGTGTTAGATACAGGCTCAAGCGATGGCACTTGCCACATTGCCAACAAATATGGTGCTAGGGTGCATCACTTTCAATGGTGCAATGATTTTAGTGCTGCCCGCAATGAAGCTTTAAAATACGTCACCGGAGACTGGATTCTAGTATTAGATGCGGATGAAACTCTGACTCAGAAGATTGTGCCGCAGTTGAAAGAGACTATACAACGAGAAGAATATCTCCTAATTAACCTTGTTCGTTCTGAGGTTGGTGCAGAACAATCTCCCTATTCCCTTGTTTCTCGCTTGTTCCGTAATCATCCAGATATCCGCTTTTCCCGTCCTTATCATGCTTTGGTGGATGATAGCATAGCTGCAATTTGCGAACAAGAACCACATTGGCAAATTGGCTACATACCTGGTGTGGCACTTCTACATCAAGGTTATCAAAAAAATACCATCACCCAACAAAACAAATAC
>CAZZVG010000978.1:0-3355 GCA_964657295.1 Iningainema sp.
TAAGTTGCGGAACTTGGCTTCACTTTCAGCCAGAGCAATTTCCGCTTTTTTGCGATCGCTAATGTCTTCATAGGAACCGAACATTCCTATCACTTCACCAAATTCGTTGTGAAGGGGAGTTTTGCTTGTTTTCACCCACGAACAAGTCCCGTCTTCTCTATGTATCGGTTCTTCAAAGTTGATTTTCGAGCAATTGTTTTCAATGGTAGCCGTATCATCAGCCCGGTAGAGATGGGCTGTTTCTTTCCAACAAAGCTCAAAATCATCTTTCCCAATAATTTCTTCTGGTGACTCCAGCCCCGCATCCTGTGCTAATAATTTATTACAGCCTAAATACCTAAAATTCAAGTCTTTCCAAAAAACCCTTTGGGGTAAGGTATCAAAAACTAATTGCAGTAGTTGTTGTGATCGCCTTAATTCATTTTCTGCCTGTTGCCGTTCGCAAATCTCCTGCTGCAACTGGGCAGTGCGTTCGCTCACTTTATTATCTAGCACGGAAGCCACTTTTTCTATAGCTAATTGTGCTTCAATGCGATCGCTCACATCGATCAGCAGTCCATCCCAAACAATTGCTCCAGACTCGTGCAATTCCGGGCGGGAAATGCCCCGTACCCACTTCCACTGTCCTGAGTTAGAGGATATTCGTCCCTCCCAATCCCAAGTCTGTAAGGTTTGGGCAGAGATTGCTACAGAATCCATAAAGGCTTGGTACTCATCTGGATGTACTGAGTCTATAAGTAATGTCCTCTTCTGTTGGGCTTCTTCTGGCTCGATGCCATACAATTCTCGACAGCCTTCAGAGAGGTAGGTAAAATACGGAGTGTCATCTGATTCCACGCGAAATTGGTAGATTGTGCCCGGTACATTCGCTACCAACTTTTTGTAGCGTGCTTCATTGCGACTGAGGGCAAGTTCCATCTCTTTGCGAAAGGTAATGTCTTCCACCATTGAGATCGCTCCGGTGACTTTGCCTTTCAAATCAACAATAGCTATATTATACCACCGACAAGTAATAATTCTACCGTCTTTTGTCAAATTCTCATTAATACTATGAATTCCCCCATCTTGTTTAAGCAATGCTGTCAAGACTTGATTGACTTGCTCTCTAGCATTTTCAGGTACTAACTCTGCCGCATGTTGACCGAGTGCTTCGCATTTACTATAACCAAAAATAGCCTCAGATCCCGGATTCCAATCTGTCACTTCAAATGCCGTATTCCACGTAATCACAGCTAGTGGATGGTGTTGAACTAGAAAAGACAACTTATGCTGAGACTCTCTTAATGCTTGCTGTGTATGTCGAAAGTTTATCCAAAGCGCATATTGCTCCTTAATGGAACGACTTGCAGATAAGAGAGCTTTTTCCAGTTGATTAACCCGTTGGCGTAGAGTCTCTAACTCTTGATGCATTCTTTTGTTGTTAAGGTGTTTATTTATACTGTATAAGATGGTCTAGCACAGTCTTGTGAGAAAACTATTCCTAAAAATATAATTCCCAACACGGTTATCCATTTAACATGAGTTTTATTAATCACAATTTGTAGTTGGAGTATCGTTTAATAAAGTTCGGTTAAGATCTCGAGAAACCCGGTTTCTGGGCTAATGCCGATCCGAACCGTATTGGGAGATAATGACGAATTGTTCATTATAGAAAAATATCTATGAACGCCGAAACAAGATCCACGGTACCTGTTGCTTTAACCATTGCTGGTTCGGATAGCGGTGGCGGTGCGGGAATTCAAGCCGATATCCGCACCTTTGCCTTTCACCGAGTTCACGGTACGAGTGCCATAACCTGCGTCACAGCACAAAATACTTTAGAGGTGAAGCGGGTTGATGCTATGCCACCAGAGGCTGTTGTTGCACAAATTCAAGCAGTGTTTGAGGACATTGACGTGCAGGCAGTGAAAACGGGAATGTTACTCAACCAGGAAATTATTGCTGCTGTCGCTCAACAGGTAGAAGCTTTACAAATTAAGAACCTAGTCGTCGATCCTGTGATGGTATCCCGTACGGGAATGCAATTGATTGACGATAATGCCGTGAAGATTCTTCGCCATGCTCTGATTCCCAAAGCGGCCATCGTCACCCCAAATATCTATGAAGCCCAAATTTTGAGCGGGTTACAAATACACTCTTTAGATGATATGAGGGCAGCAGCGGAAATTATTCACCGGACAGTCGGCGCAAAGGCTGTTTTGATCAAGGGTGGAGGTATGCAGGGGAGTTTGCGTGGTGTCGATATCTGGTTTGATGGGCACAAGCAGGAAACTTTGAAAACAAGGCTAGTGGAGACAAAAAATACCCACGGTACTGGTTGTACTTTATCAGCTGCGATCGCTGCCAACCTCGCACTCGGTTTGAATTTGGGAACATCCGTGAAACAGGCAAAGGAATATGTGACAACTGCACTTTCTTACTCTTTAAATATTGGTAAAGGGCAAGGGCCAGTAGGACACTTCTTTCCTTTACTTGAAGAAGAACGCAGATAGAACATTGATCACTGAATGCAATGATCTGAGTCTTAAACGGTTACGCGGTACACCTAATTTCTGAGTTCTTTTTTAGTCAAAATTGTTCGCTTAAAAAACTTACCTGTGAAGTGCTTTTCTACTATTATTCATAGGCATAGTTCTCATTCTTTCTGACTTTTCAAATTGTATTGTATTCTACTTTTATTCAACCAATGAGAACAATCATAGATTCTGTTAACACTTATACATCAACAGCAGGTCCTCAAGCCCAGTCACCTTCTGTACCAATCTCTGTATTTCGAGACTTAGCAGCCGAGTTGCAAGCAACATATGCAACAATAAATGCGCTGACTACTCAAAATCAAGAACTATCCCAAGAAAACCAACTCCTCCGTCAAGAAATTAACAAAGTCGTTAAGTCAACTTTGCACTTACAAAACTTGGTTGATTCCTATGCGTCAACTCGTTACAATCAAATTCCTCACTCTTCTCCATACATCAGAAATGAAACTAACTTTCCAGTCTCTCCAGCCGATCCTGATCAGCAAATTCTTCGTCCCAGCGCCTCTTTTGTTCCTGCTTCTCCAGTGCTCGAAATTTCCAATTCCATACCAGAACCTATTTTTATAGAAGAGGAGGAGGTAGAATATTATACTTCAACTGAGGCAGAGGCAGCAACAGTTAGTAGTTGGTGGTTCATTCTCGCCATCCTGCTCATTGTACTTATGGGTTTTGGCACTGGGTATTTAATTGTCCGCCCCTTCTTTCAACATCACAATCAGTAAATTGGGATCAGTGCTTACACACTAATTTAGTCATTGACGAACTGTCTTAATGACAGTTGGTGCTAAACTCTGAAAATGACGAAGGTCAGCCCCTTC
>CAZZVG010000979.1:0-3352 GCA_964657295.1 Iningainema sp.
TTATTCCCACTTTTGTACCACGTAATTGGTGGGAGAGTTTTTTGCACAATCAAACAGCATTGTTCTTAAAGACGGCTTTGCGATCGCAGAAAAGTCGGGTTGTTACCACTGTTAGGTATTACCTGTAACAGTGGAAGAAACAAATTGATGTAATAGTAAATGGGTTGTTTCGCTTCTTGGCAAAACAACCCATTTTTTTTTGATTTGACATTATTTTAATTCCTTAAACACCGCAGGGGAATTTTCACCAGATGAACACAACACAGCACCAAGCTCGACATCAAAAAACTGCTCTGATTACTGGAGCAGGTGGTGGAATAGGCTACGAATTAGCACGCAATTTTGCTCGTGATCAATACAATCTCGTATTAGTAGACATCAGAGAACAAAAAATCATTGAAGTTGCTGCTGAATTCGAGCGAGAATTTGGTATCCTTGTCAAAACTATTGTCAAGGATCTATCCATTTCAACATCTCCAAAAGAAATTTTTACCGAACTACAACAAGCATCTATCAATGTTGATGTCCTCGTAAACAATGCCGGATTTGGTAATCATGGATTATTTAACGAAACAGACCTCACTTGTGAACTAGAAATGCTTCAGGTAAACTTAGTCTGTCTTACTCATTTAACTAAGTTATTCCTCAAAGACATGGTAACGCAGGGTGAGGGGAAAATACTGAACGTTGCCTCAACTGCAGCCTTTCAACCAGGCCCCTTTATGGCAGTTTATTTCGCGACTAAAGCCTATATCTTATCTTTTTCCGAAGCGATCGCCAATGAATTAGAGGGTACAGGTGTCACCGTCACCGTTCTTTGTCCCGGCCCAACACATTCGGCATTTCATCAAAGAACCGGAATGGCAGACACTAAACTCGTTAAGGGTAAGAAAATGATGGATGCGGAAACTGTGGCTAAGATTGGCTATCTTGGTTTAATGGCAAACAAAACTATTGTCATCCCTGGCTTAAAAAATCAGATTCTGGTTCATCTTGTCAAATTGGCACCAAGAAAGCAGGTAGTAAAAGTCGTCAGAAGTATGCAGGAACTATAGTAGGAGTTACTCACCCCCACTGCGCCCGTTGCCCGTTTGGCGTTCCAAGTATTGCCAGATGCGGTTAATTTCAAGAGTGTTTGTTGCTATCAGTTGTAGGCATTCAGCTTGAGTCTGGCTAAGTGCTTCAAGACTGCGGGTTGTTTGCTGTTGCTGAGTAGCTAAATCGGTCATCAGTCCGCGAAGCTCAAACATTTCTTGATCGTGTCGCTGAATATTCTGGATAGTCATTTCAGCGAATCTGCCTAGCGCAGCTTCAAGGTTGTCTATTCGGTTATTTGGTGCTTCTGGTGTTTGGGTCATTTTCATCGATCCATTTTTTGATTAGGTCATTTACCCATCCCCATTGTCCAATCCCTCCAACCTATTCAAAATGCGTCGGTTCTCGGTTTGCAATCCGCGTATTTCCGACTGCACTACATCAAATCGGGAAACGATCGCTTCAAAATTTTGTTGGTGGATTTGAACGGTAGCAAGTAGAGCTTCAGCCGTTGCTCTCAAATCCGCATTTACGGCAACCTGCCTGTCTAAGGTTGCTCTCAAATCCGCATTTACGGCAACCTGCCTGTCTAAGGCGGATTCAATTCGGTCGAATCGGCTGAGTATTTCAGGTTGGTCAGCGTTGGTCATTTGTTCTCCTCCTTACAGTTCTCTACTACCGTAATAGAATACTTATTCTGGCGTTGGTGATTGTTCCGCTTTTTTTCTTTTTCGGTTATAGCATGAGACGATGAGTGTGCGAACTGATGCTGCACGAACTTGATCCCAACATTTTAGAATCTCCCCCTATTCCTTGTGCCTCATCAGATGACGATCGCGACTCGACAATGTTAGGCTGAAGTCTTCAAATTTACACATTTCTAGCCTAAGTACGTAAGTTTTACTTCTATGTTTAAGTTTGTATCTACGACTTTATTGGCAATATTTATAATTCTGGCATCAACTGAAAACCACAGCAGCACACTGGCAGTCACTTGTGCCTCTAAATGTGGTTTACAGCCAATTCAGTTTACACCGGGTAAACGCATTCAAGTAAAAGTAGTAAATCACACCTCTATTCTCATCAAATTAGAGAAAATACAAGGCACCGACCCAATTTCCCTGCGTCCCGGACAGCAATTAACACTCTCCCAAGGAGACGGGACAAAGCCGAATGTATCTCTTGTATTTTGGAATGACATGAAGTTATCGCTAAAAGCTATTGTCTCTCAACCAAACTTTGGTACACTGCAGGTGGAACTGCGTCCAAATTGGCGCTCGCATGGCGATCGCTCGGTTTACGTCCGTGACGATGGTCGTGTCAATATTTTATAGGGGCGGCGAGTATAGCATTCCTAAATCATTCGTGAAAAACAAGATCCCCGACTTCTTTAAGAAGTCGGGGATCTGTGTCTTCAACTAACGACAACTCACTACTAACAGCGACTGTGTTGAAACAACCAACTCCTAATGTCCTTCATCCCCGTCCGCAATTGCCTCTTCAGCGGTGGCAAATTTTTCCGCAAAAAGTAGAATTGGCGCAAAAGTTGGCAGAAGCAACGAATTTGTCGTCCACACTTAGCCAACTGCTGATAAATCGTGGCATTGCCACTGAGGAAGCAGCACAAATATTTTTAAATCCAGAATCTTTAATCTTACCTCCACCACTTGACGAGTTTCCCGATCTGGCACTCAGTTTGAATTTGTTGCAAAATGCGATCGCCTCTCAAGAAAAAATCATTATTTGCGGTGACTACGATGCTGATGGGATGACAAGCACTGCGTTACTGTTGCGTAGTCTGCGTTGGTTAGGTGCTCAAGTAGAGTATGATATTCCTAGTCGGATGCACGAAGGTTACGGTATCAACAACCGCATTGTCGAAGACTCCCATAAAAACGGCGTAGGACTGATTCTGACAGTAGATAATGGCATCTCAGCTTTTGAACCAATTGATCTTGCCAAAAAACTTGGTCTAAAAGTCATTGTCACCGATCATCACGATCTTCCTCAAAGATTACCACCAGCTGACGCTATTCTCAACCCCAAACTCATTCGAGAATCCTCACCTTATCGGGGTGTTGCCGGTGTTGGCGTCGCCTATCTTGTGGCAGTGTCTCTTGCTCAACACATGGGACAAGCTCAAAGTATATTAGCACCAATGCTGGAACTATTTACACTGGGAACTATTGCAGATTTAGCTCCCTTAACAGGTGTAAATCGCCGTTGGGTAAAACGTGGTTTACAGCAGTTACCTAAATCTGAATTGTCTGGGATACAAGCATTAATTCTGATGTCTGGAGTGCAGCCTGGAGGGGGA
>CAZZVG010000980.1:0-2260 GCA_964657295.1 Iningainema sp.
GGTCAGTATCATGGTCGCATATTTTTTATAAAAGAAGCAAAATTTAGTAGACGATTTATACGATCTTCATAAATATAAAGACATAATTTTAAATATCATTAAAAAAAGAAATAGCAAAGATATGTATATATATTAGGTATGATTTTTGAGAGCAAGGAATCAAAAGTCAGAAATTAGAACAGCCCCAAGCCTAAGGTCACGGGGTTGGAATTGGAAAGAAGTCGAATGCGCCTAACTTTGTAGTTTCCCTGTATAGGGAAGAAGGGTTTTTAGTGTCAAAAACGCTCTTTGTCAATTCCAAGACATACAGTTTTCCAGGGGCTTAGACAAGTGTTATTTAACTCAGTCGAATTTTTTGTCTTTTTTGTCATTACATATTTGCTCTACCGCTTTCTTCCTTTTCGTGGGCAAAACATAATGTTGCTTATTGCCAGCTATATATTTTATGGCTGGTGGGACATACATTTACTTTTTTTGATTGTTCTATCGACTGTTATAGACTTTTACAGTGGAGCGATGATTGATTCAGGTCGCTTGAGTCGCTCCCACCGTGTCTTTTCCTCTTGGTCAATTGTCCTTGCAGCCCTTGCCTTTGATACTATAAGGTGGAATGCGGTTCAGATGGGGACAGCGCCCAACTTCGTGTCAGTAAACTGGTCACAGCTTTTTCCAAATGCTTTGTCGGGCTGGTTGATCTTTCTGGGATCAGTGGCGCTGGTGGCGATCGGCAACCTGTTACACCCGCGATGTGTTGCACTCAAGGAAAACAGACGACGCAAACTCTTTTTGTGGGTGAGCATCTGCGCCAACCTCGGCATTCTTGGCTTCTTTAAATACTCGAATTTCTTCATTCACAGTGCCCAAGAAGCGATTCATGCGCTTGGTGTACCTGTTGAAT
Organism: Iningainema sp.; assembly: GCA_964657295.1. GTDB lineage: Bacteria > Cyanobacteriota > Cyanobacteriia > Cyanobacteriales > Nostocaceae > Rhizonema. The sequence goes on from CAZZVG010000980.1 coordinate 899, forward strand.
ATTGGCACTTAAACCTGATTTTGCCTGCAGGAATTTCATTTTATACCTTCAAAGCCATCAGCTATGCCGTCGATCTTTATAAAGGCAAAATGACGGCATCGGATCAATTCCTGAATTTTGCGCTGTTCTGGGCTTTCTTCCCACCACTGCTGGCAGGTCCAATCGACCGAGCATCGCATTTACTTCCGCAGTTATCAAATCCGCGCCAGGTAAGTTTTCAGCAATCAGCAGAAGGTTTGTTCCTGATTCTGTTCGGTTTGTTTAAAAAGGTGGCGATCGCTGATGGAGTTGCAGGTTCGGTCAACGCCATTTATGAGACTTCAGGAGCAGTGTCTTGGATTGATGTTGTTGCGGCAACTTTCCTCTTTGCCATCCAAATTTACTGTGATTTCTCTGGTTACTCAGACATAGGCAGAGGCGTATCTAAACTATTTGGCATCGAACTCATGCTGAACTTTGATCTGCCTTATGTATCAAAAGATCCGAGTGAGTTCTGGCGTCGTTGGCATATTAGTCTCTCAAGTTGGCTGCGTGACTACCTTTACATTCCCCTTGGTGGAAACCGCAAAGGGGAACTGAGAACTTATCAAAATCTCATGACGACAATGGTACTTGGCGGATTGTGGCATGGAGCTGCATGGAATTTTATTCTCTGGGGTTTTTATCAGGGAATACTTCTATCTGCATACCGAGCTTTTACCCCCAAAGAGTCGAAGAAGCAAGAGAAAGCATCAAAGAGTCAAGGTTTGGAAAGCCTGAAGGGGATAGCTGCAATTGTGCTGTTCTTTATTGTCACTTGCTACGGGTGGCTGCTGTTTCGAGCCAATTCTCTGACTGAAGTCGTGACGTTTACCAAAATACTGTTTACAGATTTTGGCAATTTTGCTCTGAGGATGCCGAAACCCCCTCTATCTGCAATGTTGGGCATTCCGTTATTAATTGGTTACGAAATGTTGGAATACTTTAAGGCAGCTCGGCCACATTTTAACCGTCGCTTTGACATACCAGCTCGTGCGGTCTTTTACGCTACACTCATCTTCGTTTTATTAATGGGAACAAGCAATGCGCCTGCACAGTTTATCTACTCACAGTTCTAAGAAGAAGTCACGCACGAGTAAAAACATCTGGACAACTGTTGTCACGGGGGTGTGGATTGTTGTTTTCTTAGTGGTTATGGATATTGCCGTTAACGTTCTGTTTCCTTATCCGTCAGATCCCCACATCATTCCCAAACAACTAAGCCTCTACTTTAACTACGGTAGATCCCTTGAAGGCAAGCTTTCACAGATGCTTGGACCAACAGATGAGTCGAGTTCAGCCATCGCCGTCGCAGGTTGGTTAGATCCAGAGTTATGGAAAAAG
>CAZZVG010000980.1:2270-3349 GCA_964657295.1 Iningainema sp.
AGTTAAATTTAGCGACTCAGCCTGCAAATAAAGAAGATTTGTTGGTGGCAATTTATGGAATGTCCTTCTCGAATCACGTCGGTGACGCGATGAAGGAAATCAATCCCAAAATCACCTTGAGAACGATCGCCGGACCCGCCGCACCACCCAACTACTCACTGGCTGCATACAAGCTTGACAGAGGTAGACATCAAGCCGATGTTGTGATGATGGGCATTCTAGCTTCTAGTGTCAAAGGATTGACCACCTTGAATGGTATGACATGGCAGTTTGAGGGGCCTGCTCCTTACACCTATCCAAAATACTTTCTAGAAAACGGCAAGTTGAAGGAGATTGTACCGACGGTGACATCGCTGGCTCAACTCCGCGCTGCTTTTCAAAATCATCAACAACGGGATGTTTTCCAAGCTCAGCTACAAGAACACGATCAATTCTTTGATTCGTTTCTGTTTGACCAGAATTTTCTGGATAATTCCGCACTTATCCGCTTGATTCGTCGAGCTTGGGCACAACGTCATCAAAAGGAGGTGGAGAAGCAAATACATACAACACATGGATTTACAGAAGAGCCAACCCAGATTTTAAGGGCGATGGTGACTGACTTTGCACTCACAGCTCTCAAGGATGGCAAACTACCAATCGTACTTTTATTCAATGATCGCGGCTATGATGACCATTTGTTTCGGGCATTGGAACCAACGCTGAAGAGTGCTGCCATTCCTTATGTCAGCACTCATAACATTGCCCCAGCGACTAACTTGGCAAACTTCATTCCTGATGGGCATTTTGTCAAGAGTGTTGATCGGGAAATAGCCAAAGCTGTGTTCAAGATAATTGGCGATCGTAAATGAACCACGTCTTTTTTGTCTCACGCAAAGGCGCAAAGGCGCAAAGGTGCTAAATTACACATATTAGGAAGGGAGGAGTGGGAGAGGAATGACCTCTGATCCTCCTCCCATGCGTGAGAGGTTAAGACAAAGCACATTTTGTCAATCAGTTAAAATACTCAAAAATTTTTTAACTGAAAATGATAATCGTGCGGAATGGGGGTGAGGAGGCGAGCGACGCTCGCCTCCTCA
>CAZZVG010000981.1:0-3346 GCA_964657295.1 Iningainema sp.
CTGACTCCAGGCATTTTGGCAACTGTTTCAATTAAAGGATTGGTATTGTGTCTAGAGTTATGCCTCGTTCTCATCATTCAACAAACGGTTCCAACCACTGTATTAGTCGTCAAACACAGCCTTGTCATTAAGGAGTATAAAGATATGCTAATTAGCGCTCGTAATTCTTTCAAAGGAACAGTCACTAAAATCAATACAGGAGCCGTTAACACTGAGGTGATTATCGAAATTACGCCTGGGGTAGAAGTGGCCGCAATTATCACCAAGTCATCGGCAGATAATCTCCAGCTTGTTGAGGGTGGACAAGCGATCGCTATTGTCAAAGCATCTGATGTGATCGTTGCTGTTTGACACTCCCACGATAGGCGATCGGTGATTAGCCGAAGCCTGCGGGCATCGCCAACCTCTACTTATTTGGTACTTTGAGGATTTTGTAACTTTGGCTACATTTATCTTTGAGGGAAAGTTGTATAATCCACCATACACACATTAAATTAGACATTAACTTAGTAGCAGTCAGCCAGAAGTCTACCTGTATTATAGACTTTAATGGTTACTGCTGTTTTATATATCTGCGGTGATGTTAAACTAAATCAACGGCGTGACTGAATCCAAATATGAATTTATATTTTTTGATATGAATAAACAACGATTCTTTGCGACGGCAGTCGCCTAGGTTGAGAAACACTCATTCAGCGCTGCCTCACCGCTAACGCGTCTATGCGTGAGCCTAGTTCATACCCAAAGTGCGATAGCGGAGGCAACGCCTGCTATCCGTATCGCTAACGTGGCTCAAATAGGAGCACGGATTACGGGAGTCAAAAAGATAGTCTGAAATTCAGCTTGCCTTGCAGCCACAGGTTCTGGGGCAGAGTTCCAAAGGCTTTCGTAGTAGAAGAAGGATATGCCCAAATTACGTTCTTGGGCAGCCCGTACCTGAGATTTAATTTGCTGTATTGGAACCGGGCTATTTCTCAACCCTGCCATAATCCCAATTCCAGTGGGAATTTTTTGTTGTGCTTCTTTAATTTCTGAGCGAGAAATCTTTTCGATAAAATTTTGAAGATTGGGATGATAAACTTGCACAATTAACTCGTCCACAATATTTCGCCGTAACCAAGCAAGCCAGTCTTGCAGGTGAAATTTGTAAGCAAAGTCGTAGTAATTGGGAGAAATAGAGAAAATCGCTGTCTTCTTTTTTGCTTTCACGGCTTGGTTGAGTTGTACCATGAATGCCGTGATTTTATTAGCTCGCCAGTTAACCCATACCGGATCTTGAGGATCGGTGGGGGGATTGCTCAACATTTCTTGATTGTACAAGGCAACGGTGTCTTTATCATAGCCAAATTCGTTAGGCAAACTCATGTGATCGTCAAACTGAATGCCATCAACATCATATTGAGTGACTATTTCCAATACGAGATCGGTGATGAATTGCTGCACTTTGGGATTAAAGGGATTGAGCCACGCAACTTCACCAGTATCATTAATCGAAGTTTGGCTGCCATCTCGCTTTTGCGTCAGCCATTGCGGATGATTCAATGCGAGTTCTGACGTTGCAGGAGCCATGAAGCCAAATTCAAACCAGGGAATGATTTGCAAGCCTTGACGATGAGCTTGGGCTACGAGGTTGGCGAGAATATCATGTCCATCTGAACCTTTTAAGACAAAGGGTTGAATACCTGCATTTTTTGCTACGGCGCTGGGATACATCACATATCCTGAGTTCCATACCACTGGGTAAATCGTGTTGAAGTTCAGCCGTCTCAGTTGGCTGAGAGCATCTTGTACTTTATCGCGATCTTTGATTGTGTTAAAATCATTACTGGTCATCCAAACTCCACGAATTTCCCGATGGGGTAACTGTGCGATCGCAGGGTTGAAGTTATCCAAAAACAGAACCGCAATGAAAGATATCAGAATTAGGAGCGGGAAAAGACGTTTAAGCGATCGCTGCCAACCTGGAGAAATACAATGCATCTCGATGGGCGAAAATAATGCCTTAACAACCCACGCTTGCCATCGTCTTGTTTTATAATGGAATCTACTCGTCATAGTGTCTACAAGCATTGGTCCAATCTAGAGGATGAGGTCGTAAAATTCAGCAACTTGATGCGCCCCAAGAGAGAAACTGATGCGTAATTCACCCGGCAAAGTCATAGACGCAAATAATAGATAATTAGTGCCGACTGTCCCTGCAGTGTAAGTAAACAATTACTGATAGGTCATATAATTTAAACTAATAGCAGTTAGCTATTAGCGATTAACAATTAACGACATAAGTATGCATATGAGCCAAAAACTGTCCCTTCCAAAGATGGGTTGTGGAACATGGGCTTGGGGGAACCGACTGCTTTGGGGATATGACGAAAGTATGGATAACCAGTTGCAAGCCGTCTTTAACCTTTGTGTGAGCAACGGTGTGACTTTATTTGATACAGGTGATTCTTACGGAACAGGGAGATTGAATGGGCGGAGTGAGCTACTACTAGGACGATTTTCCCAAGAATATCAAGGTTTGGGCAAAGAAAATATTTGCATTGCCACCAAGCTAGCTGCTTATCCTTGGAGATTGACACGCTCCTCAATGGTGTCGGCTTGCAAGGCATCTGCACAGCGTTTGGGGAAAAATGTTGATTTAGTACAAATGCACTGGTCTACGGCTAATTACGCTCCCTGGCAAGAAGGACGGCTTTTAGATGGTCTTGCCGATCTTTACGAGCAGGGATTAGTTAAGGGAGTAGGCTTATCTAATTATGGACCGAAACAGCTCAAACGAGTGCAACAAAAATTTGCCGAGCGAGGAATTCCTATTACTACTTTACAAGTTCAGTACTCCTTGCTGTCCACTTATCCTGTCACTCAACTGGGAATTAAAGAGGTTTGTGATGAACTAGGGATCACATTAATTGCTTACAGCCCTCTGGCATTAGGGATACTAACAGGAAAATACTCTGAAAAAGGTCCTTTTCCCAAAGGTATACGGGGCTTTCTTTTTAGACAGTTATTGCCAGGAATCCGTCAGCTTTTAGCTTGTTTACAAGAGATAGCTCAATCAAACAACAAAACTATATCACAGGTCGCTATCAACTGGTGCATTTGTAAAGGAAGTATTCCCATTCCAGGAGCAAAGACTGTCGAACAGGCAAAGGACAATATTGGTGCTTTAGGTTGGCAGTTAAACGAAAGCGAAATTGCTGAGTTAGATCGAGCGGCTGCGGGTACAGATAAAAAAATGGTACAAAATATCTTTCAGACTAAGTAATATCATGTCTGCTTTGTATCTCTCTTCAACACCGCCAACTTTCAGCCTGAATCCGCGTCTCTTTAGAGCGCGGTGTTGGCT
>CAZZVG010000982.1:0-3342 GCA_964657295.1 Iningainema sp.
CTAGCTCATGGTATGTTTGCTTGACTGTTAAATCAACGACCGATTCTATTGCCGTATTTAGTAACTCTAAAGCTAAAACAAAACCACTCGTTACCCCAATGACCGCTATCTCCACTGCTTTCAGGTGTAAAAAAACGCTTAACCCAAGTGCTAAAGCACAGACACTGACATGAATCCGAAAATTACGTTGCGTTTGAAAAGCGTAGGTAATTCCAGTCCACGCATACTTAAAACTTATAAATAAATTAGAAGCCACCTGCCAAGAGAGTCCGCGTTGCTCGGTGACAACAGTTTCTACGCTGTGCGACTTTGGTGGCGACGAAACTTGTTGTTGAGGCATAGGCATAAAAATACAACAGCAGAGTGAGTAAATTTGGAGTTTTCGCCGATCCTAATCTCTTAATTAGGCTCTATTGCAATTTTTCACAGAATTTTCACAAATAGAGCAATTAAGAATAACAATTAACATAAATGCACACAAGTCCTATTCTACGTCAATAGTAATACCAATAAGCTTCAGTAATAGTACTTGCTCTTTGAGCATTAAGCTTAAAGTTTTTTCATTAGGATGATCCCAGCCTAGCAAATGCAGCAACCCGTGAGATGCTAACCAAGCAAGTTCAGTTTGCAAAGGGTAATCCTGCTGTTCCGCTTGCCGTAGGGCTGTATCAACGGAAATCACAAGATCGCCAAGATACAGAGGCAATACGGCAAGCATTTCGTCGCTTCTCGGACAATCTACCTCTAACGCCGCAAAGGCTAAAACGTCAGTTGGTTTATTCTGGTGACGATACTGGGCATTCAAGGTTTGAATTTCAGCATCATCTGTTAAACGTAGTCCTATCTCATAAACAGAAGCGGTTGGAAGATGAGAATGCAGTTTTTCCAACCAACATTTAAACCACTTCTCCCAAGTTTCCGCAGCAATTCGGAGATCTGTGTCACCCAATTTTATCGCTTCTGCTTGAGAAGACTCGTAAAAATCATCCTGCACATATATTTCAACTTGCACTTTTCTCAGCGAGTTAGGTAAGCAAGACCAATGAGGACAGCTAAAAGTCCGACTGTACTCAGGAAGAAATGTTTCAGCGAAGTGCCACGCTTTTGCACCATGTTTCGCATGGCGAGTTTCACGTAGCTTGGTTGAGGTTCTGAAGGAGAATTGCTCATATTAATTGGATAACAAACCCTGATCATAATGTAACAGTTTGTTTAACAGATAGCTGCTATTTCGGCTAATTAGTGAGCAGGAAATAGAGTAGGGGTATAAGGAAACTTCTAGTTATTCCCCTACTTCCTTTGCTTTCCCTACTCCACAAGCTGGTTTTCCTGTCGCAGATAGGCTTGAATGAATGGATCTAGATCGCCGTTCATGACATCCGCGATCGCCGTCGTTTCCAAGTTGGTACGCAAATCCTTCACCATTTGGTAAGGATGAAAAACGTAGTTGCGGATTTGGTTGCCCCAAGAAGCTTCTACCATATCACCACGAATTTCGGCTATTTCTTTGGCATGTTGCTCTCGGGCAATAACTAGAAGTTTTGCCTTTAAGCGGGCAAGGGCTTTCTCTTTGTTTTGTAGTTGGCTGCGTTCTTCTGTACAACGCACCGCAAGACCAGTGGGAAGGTGAACAACTCGCACGGCGGTTTCGACTTTGTTGACATTCTGTCCGCCTTTACCACCAGCTCTTGTGGTGGTAATTTCCAAATCCTTATCTGGTATTTCCAGTTGTACATTGTTGTCTAGTTGCGGCATCACTTCCACCCCAGCAAAACTGGTTTGTCGTTTACCATTAGCGTTAAAGGGTGAAATCCGTACTAAGCGATGAGTCCCCATCTCGCATCGCAAGTAGCCGTAGGCATAACGACCGGTGATTTCCAACGACACTGATTTAATTCCGGCTTCATCACCCTCAGATATTTCTATTGAATGCACCGTATAGCCTTGTCTTTCTCCCCAACGGGTGTACATCCGCATCAACATTTCTGCCCAGTCTTGAGCATCAGTGCCACCAGCACCAGCGTTAATTGTCACCACTGCACCCTTTTCATCAAAAGGTCCGGAAAGTAACTGTAGCAACTCCCACTGGTCAAGTTCAAGATTGAGTTTACTGATAGTGGATTCCGCTTCAAGTAATAGACTCTCATCCGCTTCTAGCTCTAAGAGTTCTAATACTGCCTTAGAGTCTTCTAAACTATCTCGCCAGTGATGATACTGTTGAAGATGTTCTTTGAGATCGTTGAGTTCTTGCAGCGTCTCTTGGGCTTTATTTTGATCATCCCAGAATTCTGGCTGTGCGGAGATTTTTTCGAGATCTTGAATTTTGGCGGTTAGGGAAGGCATGTCAAAGATAGTCCTGGGTTTTACCCAGGCGGCCAGACAACGTTTCGATTTCGCGTTTGAGTTCTAATACTTCCATCGGGTTTGCTATTATGAGCGATCGCTATCTATTTAATTTTATCTATTCTTATACCAGCCTTGAGACAATTTAGAGCAGCGATCAAGGTTACAGTTTTTTTACAGCCTGGATGTCTTTTGCTAGAAGTTTCAAGTCAACAATTGTCTTCCCACTGATGATGAAGTTCGGGATTGCTTCAGGGACCAAGGCAGGCTGCAGTTGTAGAAACCGAAGGGGTGGCATTAGGTGCCGATGAGATCAACGTTACTTCTCCAATATTGTTGAGCACCCAACCAGTCGCGGGTACAAGTGCCACAGCTTTAGATTTAGAGGGATGTTTGACAATGGCTGTGGGTGTTTTGTCTCCAAGCTGCTGTCCTGTAATAGCTGAAAAGCGAGTATCTGACCACAAGACATCACCGCTCAAGGGTTCGTAGGGACTGGGAGGCAAACCGCCGCGTCCAGTGACGACAAATTCACTACTTTGGGAATTAGCCAAAGCAGCACAACTAGAAACGATTCTCGTTGAGGTATCTACGACTCTTGTGGGGAGTTGCACTAATCCCCGACTTGGGTCAATATCAGGAGAGTTAATTTGCACTGTGCCACTTAACTCAGGACTTGCTCCAGTGGCGGTAATCTGAGTGTCAGGCGATCGAAAAATGCCTGTGGTCTTGATTTTAACTTGACCTCCAAGGAAGTTAGCAGAATCGGCGTTGATGTTACTATTTTCTACGGCAGCTAGAACAGCAGTGTCAATATTGATGTTGCCGCCGATGACTTGGTTTCCGCTGCCTGTGGTCGTGATGTTGCTGCGACGTAATATTAAATCTCTAGAACTAATATTGATTGTAGCTTGCTCCTGATTTGATTCAGTGCTAGTAGTGTCAGCATTTAGGGTGGCGTTGTTATTCAAATAAATAGAGCGAGCATTGACAGTTAAA
>CAZZVG010000983.1:0-3341 GCA_964657295.1 Iningainema sp.
TCTGATTGTTTTCTTGTCAAAGCAGTCTGTAAATAGCGAGATGGTGCAGTGGGAAGTCTCCCTCGCTCTTGAATTAGCGCAAAATCAAGGCGGAAAACCTGTAATTCTCCCAGTGCGTTTAGCAGATACAGAAGCTTTTCCCCATCCCCTGAGCATCTACTTAAACCATATCAACTGGGCGTTTTGGCAGAGTGTAGAGGATACGCCGCGTCTCATAGAAGAGTTAAGGCAAGCAATTGATGGTGGTTCTTTGAGCATTAACTTTGAAGCGAAAACTAATTTCCTCCAAACTCGTGAACCGTCACCGTTGCCTCCACCATCTCCTTTTGCTCAGCCTGTGGTGTTAGAAATGCCATCCGGGACGATGAAACCGGAATCGGCATTTTATGTGGAACGCAACGCGGACGCAATTGCGTTATCAACAATTGTACAGCAGGGTGTGACGATTCCTATCAAAGGACCGAGGCAAGTTGGGAAAAGTTCATTATTAATGCGGATAATTCAAGCGGCTCGTAATGCGGGTAAACGAGTTGCTTATCTTGATTTTCAACAGTTGAACACAGCAGTACTAAAGGATGAGGAACTGTTCTTCCGTCAATTCTGTTGTTGGATCAGCGATGTGCTGGAACTGGAAGATAAAGTGTCCGAGTATTTTCGTCTCAATATAACGACAATTCAGCGTTGCGATCGCTACTTACAACGCCATATTTTAAAAGGATTAGGACAGCCATTGGTATTGGCAATGGATGAAGTGGATCGAGTTTTTGATACCAATTTCCGCAATGACTTCTTTGGGATGTTGCGTAGCTGGCATAATAGCCGTGCCATTTATCCGAGTTTAGACAAATTAGATTTAGTGCTTGTCACTTCTACCGAACCTTATCAGCTAATTGATGACTTGAACCAATCCCCCTTTAATGTTGGGCAAATCATTGAGCTAGAAGATTTCACACCTGCACTCGTTGCGGAACTCAATCGTCGTCATAATTCACCCTTCGATGATAACTTGCTTCAACAATTAATTCGCTTACTTGGCGGGCATCCTTTCCTAGTGCGGAAAGCAATGTACTTAGTTGCCAGTAAACAAGTGACTCCAACAGAGTTATTTGCTAATGCGACTGCTGCCTCTGGACCTTTTGGTGACCATCTCCGGCGACTGTTGTCACTATTATATAATAAGCCAGAATTAATCATCGGGTTGCAGCAAATCATTAGCCAGAATGTCTGTCCAGACAGGCAAATCTTCTGGCGGTTGCGCGGTGCTGGATTGGTGAGAGCAGACAAACAGGCATCCTTACCCCGTTGTCAGTTGTACGCCGAATATTTTCGGGAGAATCTACATGGCTGATGCAAGTATTTATACTGTAGGTGGAACAGTACAGACGAATCGTCAAGGAATTTATATTCAAAGGCTTGCAGATGAGGAACTGTTAGCACTGTGCCGAGCCGGAAAATTTGCTTACGTCCTCACACCGCGCCAGATGGGTAAATCCAGTTTAATGGTGCGTACAGCCTTTCAACTGAGAACAGAAGGGATTCAGTCAGCGATGATTGACTTGACAGGGATAGGTACGCAAGTCAAAAATGCTGAACAGTGGTATCTAGGTTTACTGATCCAAATAGAAGCACAACTGATGCTGGATACCGACGTACACCAATGGTGGCTTGCACGTGAGCATTTAGGTTTTACGCAACGGTTGACAGAATTTTTTCAGCAGGTGTTGTTAGTTGAGATTACTACGCCCATCGTCATTTTTATTGATGAAATTGATACAACGCTATCACTAGATTTTACCGATGATTTTTATGCAGCGATTCGCTATCTCTATGTTTCCCGTGCTTTTTTAGTAGAAAAGGAACGGCTTTCCTTTGTATTATTTGGTGTCGCCACTCCAGGAGATCTCATCCGTGACTCAAAGCGAACACCATTCAATGTTGGTCAGCGAGTTGACCTAACTGATTTTACCTTTGATGAAGCCTCACCGCTAGCAGAGGGGTTGGGGTTGCCAAGAGATAAAGCACAACAGGTGTTGCGGTGGGTACTTTCTTGGACAAAAGGACACCCATACTTATCGCAGCGTCTTTGTAATATTATTAGCCAACAGTCCCCAAGAAATTGGTCAAAAGCCGATATTGATGGCATAGTGAGCAGCACCTTTTTTGGTGTGATGAGCGAGCAGGATAATAACTTACAGTTTGTGCGTGATATGCTGACCCTTCGCGCACCAGACAAAGCTGCTGTTTTGAGCATTTATCGCGAAGTTCGGCGAGGAAATCGTCCCGTTACCGATGAAGAGCAGTCAATTATTAAATCTCACCTAAAACTGTCGGGTGTAATCCGACGGGAGAAAGGGGTGTTGCGAGTGCGAAATCCCATCTATCGGCAAGTTTTTGACTTAAAGTGGGTTAATCAACACTTACCGTTGAGTTTACGCGATTTCTGGGAGCGTTATAAGCCTGCACTTCCCTATACTGCGGGATTGTTGATATTTTCCATTTTAATGGCTCTGATGGCACTATATGCTAACACAGAACGCCAGAGTGCTGAAAAAGCTCTTAAACAAGCAGAAGAACGGCAAGACAATTTGGAGGTTTTAGTTCAAAGTCTCACTACAGAAAATCTTTTTGCCTCAGGTTTTGAACTAGATGCTTTATTATCCGGCTTGAAAGCAGGGATAAAATTGAATAAATATAGTAATGCTATAAATATAGATAACCGCACAAAAGCAATTGTTGCTTTGCAACAAGTTGTTTACGGATTGAAAGAACGCAACCGATTGGAATGGTTTAGCAGTGGGGTGGTTCTCAGCGTGGTGTTCAGCCCGGATGGCAAAACCATTGCTGTTGGTAGTTATGACCACACAGTAAAACTGTGGAATCTATCAGGGCAACTACTCCGTACCCTGAAGGGGCATAGCGAGCCAGTCACAAGTGTGGTGTTCAGTCCGGACGGCAAAACCATTGCTGCTAGTAGTTTTGACGGTACAGTGAAACTGTGGAATCTGTCAGGGCAACTACTCCGTACCCTAGAGGGGCATAGCGGTTCAATCCAAAGTGTGGCGTTCAGCCCGGATGGCAAAACCATTGCTACTGGTAGTGTTGACAAGACAGTAAAACTGTGGAATCTGTCAGGGCAGGTACTACAGACTCTTCATGGGCATAGCGGTTCAGTCATTAGTGTGGTGTTCAGCCCGGATGGCAAAACCATTGCTACTGGTAGTGGTGACAAGACGGTGAAACTATGGAATCTGTCAGGGCAACTACTCCGTACCCTAAAGGGGCATAGCGGTTCAGTCATTAGTGTGGTGTTCAGCCCGGACGGCAAAACCATTGCTACTGGT
>CAZZVG010000984.1:0-3340 GCA_964657295.1 Iningainema sp.
CTTATTGTTTTTCTCGTTTACTGACTTGTTCGGCTGCGATCGCATACCAAATTTGAGCAAAAGTATGTAGACTGAGTTTCCCATGTTGTTGGCCTGGGAAAAGCTGATCAAATTTCTGATAGGTGTCTCTGTTCAGTTGATTGATCGTGTAGTCCCCTAAATTTCCTGCTTGCGCTTTTTGCTTCCAAATAGTGTAGTCTTGTGGAGTGTAGCTTCCTAGTTTACGGCGATTTGTTGTACCGATGTCAGCCTGTTCTAGTTTATTTAACAAGTCTTCGGCAAGATCGAACCACTCCTTCCGTAAAGCTGTATCTTCTGAACTACCCGTGAGGCTGCGTCCCCGCGCTTCTGGATGTTTAGTATAAAAAATTTCATTAACTGTCTGATTAAAAAAACTGCTGGGAATTTCTAACTGTTGGCGATGACTTGATATTTGACTGATGCGACTGGTTTCTGTGTTGTTTGCTGGTTCTTTCGGGGAATTTGTTTTTTCTGGAATTGGCAGTGAGATTTTTGGTATAGTAATAGAAGAGACACTGTGAACTAGGGTGGTGACGACTGCCCAAGTTCCTGCAAAAGTCAAAACCACAACACTTGTGCCAACAAGACTGACAGCAAAAGGGCGAAGCCAAACAGGTAGGGGTATTGCTTGAACAATTGCTTGAGTTTTGTTGTGGAGTTGACTAACTACAGCGTTGGCTTGTTTTCGCCCAGGCGCAACTACCATGGTTTTGATTTTGGTGAGATAGGAATTTGTCGGTTTGGCAGCAGGAGGCGACTGTAAATCGTGGAGAACTTGTTCGGCTGTTTGGTAGCGATCGCCTGGTTTATAAGCTAGCATCTTTTTTAATAGAGCTTCCAATTCAGGGCTGACTTTAATTTCCTCTCCCCAACGCCATTGCCCCTGATAGCTTTCATAGAGTTTTTGTGGTTCTTTAGCAGTCAGCAATACTAAGACTGTCACTGCCAAAGAGTATAAATCACTACTTGGATATGCTTTCCCCTGCCTGAGTTGTTCCTCTGGCGCATAACCTTTCTTTCCCAACAAAGTGCGATTTCCCCCAAGCTGGGTAAACCAAAAACCTTGACTTGCTGGCAATTGCTTAACACCGCCAAAATCAATCAACACTGGCAAATTATCTGAACCCCGCAAAATCAAGTTATCAGGAGAAAGATCGCGGTGAACGACGTCAAGTGAGTGGATGTAAGACAATACAGGCAAAAGCTGTTGCAGCAATGTGATGACTTCTTGCTCACTAAAAGTCTCTCCTTTGCTTTTACGGTTTTCCAACAACTCCCAGTAGTTTTCTCCTTCGATATAATCCTGAACTAAAAAGAAAAAATCTTTATCTTTTGATTTCACTTGCAGCGAGGCGTGGAAATTTGGAATTTGCGGATGATGGAGTTTTTGTAGAACACTAGCTTCGCGTTCAAACAGTTCTTTCGCTTTTTGTAAATCTTGCTGTTCTTCTACTTGGGGTGCAAATTCCTTGAGTACGCACTTTTGGTTAGATTCTTCAATGTCCTCAGCTAAGTAAGTACGCCCAAAACCGCCATGCCCCAGAAGACGTACAATCCGGTATCTGTTCTCGAGCATCTGCCCGACAGGTAAAGGTAACGTTTCACCACACTGGGAACAAAAGCGGTTACTCGCTTTATTTGCGTGTTGTTTACTGCAATAAACGTGCATGGTGCTGAAGGATAAACGGTTTTATAAATGACTACAACGCGAGAAACTCTATTTACGCAAATTCTCTACAGATTGGAAGTCGTAGAGATACTGTGAGGCAGTCGCCATCATTGAGTTTCTTTTTTCCCTATACAGAGTACTGCTCAACTTTAATAGTAGCGAACTATTGAGCGTTACTTAGAAAGAGTTGGCACATATTCAAGCAGATCCCCGACAACTTTTACGAAGTCGGGGATCTTGATTTGCGAACCGCTATTAAATTACATAATTCTGACATCACAAATTGCATAAGCTCTCTGATATCTGGAAGTATATAAGTATAAAAGTACAAATAAACTAAAGTATGTAACGAAAAGTAAAGTTAGTCGAAATCCTTATTGCTTCTACCTTGCTTCAACGAGAAATGCTCACACCCACCTACTGAAATATATAAGCAAAACGATGAAAATACTGCTGATGAACCTACCAATGGTTATGCGTATAAAAAGCATTAGCCTCGCGACTCTGGTACTTTGCATGCTTCCCCTACCAACTAATTATGCACTATCCCGCGCTGATGCTCAGACACCGACAGAAAACCCCAAAACAGCAACCGATCAACTTTTTGAGCAAGGTGTACAGCAGTACCGTCACGGGCAATACCTCCAAGCACTGCAAACTTATACCCTCATATGAAATCCTGACTTTAGGTTCTTTAAGTCAGAGTTATATTGCAGTGGGAGATACACCCAAAGCATTGGAGACTGCAAAGCAAGCCTTGGCGATCGCACAAAAAAGACAAGAACCTGAGAAGGAATCCCTATCATTATTATATGTTGCTCTCGTCTACAAAGTCCGGGGAGAATACGAGCAAGGAATTGAAGCAGCGCAAAAAGCCTTGGAGATCTCACGTCAAATTCAATCATTTGGAAAAGAAGTTGCCGCGACATCTGTGCTGAGTGAAATGTATGATGCCTTGGGAGAATATAGCAAAGTTATTGCAGTGGCAGAACCAAAACTGCAATTAGCACGGAAAATTAACCAACGTGATGATGAAGCACTGTTACTTATTAATTTGGGTAATGCTTACAGAATTGTTGGCGACTATCCAAAAGCAAAAGGATTTATCGATCCAAACAGTACATCAATAAAATAGAGGAAGTACGACATGGAATTCAAGGTTTGCCACCCGAATTACAAAACTCATTTCTCAATACAACAGTTGATTTTAATAAGGTAACAACGGCTGATATATACCGTCAGTACGCTAACTTATTACTTTCTCAAGGAAGAGAACAAGACGCGACGCAGGTACTCGAACTTTTAAAAACACAAGAAATCAAAGAAGTTTCAACGGGAGGAAAGACTGCAAGTAACATGCCAAAGCTGCCCTTAACTTCCATTGAATCACAAATTGCGGCTCCTAATCCATCAATCATTGCTTTAGGAATACAAATTAGGGAGTGCGAACAAAAGAATTGTCCACAAAAAACTCAACTCAATGATAAACTTGAGGCAGTGCTTAGGAAGTATAATCCAATGGTGGAGCGAAAGCAGTCATGGCTTCTTTATGGCAAGTCAGCGATACCAGTACCAGCGAATTAATGCAACATTTCTATGTATCGGCTCAATAAGTCGGGGGTAGTGGTAACCGTGAGCGGGGAAGTGCCC
>CAZZVG010000985.1:0-3338 GCA_964657295.1 Iningainema sp.
GGTGGGATGTTGCTAAAGGTGCAATTGCCTCCGGTTTATATTCTGTTGTCGTCTTAGATGAAATTAACCCCGTCTTAGATTTGGGTTTGCTTCCAGTAGATGAAGTTGTGCGGACACTCAAATCTAAGCCTCAAGAATTGGAAATTATTGCTACCGGACGTGCTACGCCACCAGAGTTGCTAGATATCGCGGATCTGCACTCAGAAATGAAACCCCATCATCACCCAACAGCGTCAGATCTGTTAATTACAGGTATTGAAATTTATACTGGTGCTGGTAAAGGCAAATCTACCAGTGCTTTGGGCAAGGCGTTGCAAGCTATCGGTAGGGGAATTAATCATCCTGGATCGACTCGCGTGTTAATTATGCAGTGGCTCAAAGGTGGTACAGGATATACAGAAGATGCCGCGATCGCCGCTTTGCAGCAGTCGTATCCAGAGGTGGTGGATCATCAACGCTGTGGACGAGATGCGATCGTTTGGCGCAACTGCCGGCAAGAATTAGACTACATGGAAGCTGAACGTGGTTGGGAAATCGCTAAGACTGCGATCGCCTCTGGACTGTATAAAACGATTATCCTTGATGAGCTTAATCCGACAGTTGATTTGGAACTACTTCCTGTTGATCCCATTGTCCAAGCTTTACTTCGCAAACCCTACGATACGGAAATTATTATCACTGGGCGCTGTCAGAATCAGCCGGCATACTTTAACTTGGCTAGCATTCACTCCGAAGTCTACTGCCACAAGCACTATGCCAATCACGGTGTCGAACTCAAGCAAGGGGTAGATTTTTAAATTTACTGATCAGTCATTGGTCATTCGTCATTAATATTAAATTTAAAATGACTAATGACAAAGGATAAAAAACTATGGATAACAATCATGTACTTGACATAGTGACAGTAGGACTAGCGCTCATCGTTCTGATCGGTGGATTCCTCATGATGTTCACTACAATTTTCACTACTAAGCGTAGGTAATACCAGTACGCTGATGCTTCATTTTTGAGTTGGCGACCCTCACTTGTCAACTCAACTATCTACCTATCTTTGTCTACTTTTTAGGAGAATCATAAATTAGGAAGCCTAGCTAGATTCCTTGATCCCCTCTGTATTATTGTAGCTCCTACTAGATTCAAGCATGTGTCATCGTGAACGAGCCACAGATCCCCGATTTCTTCAAGAAGTCGGGGATCTTCTTGATTGGACATTGTTAAATAATATTAAGTAATTATTACATCATTATTAAACCAAGGTTATTAAGATATAAATTCAAGGCAGAATAGAATTTAATCGCAAACCAAAGTTTTACAACTCTTGTGAAGGTGGCTTTGATAAGATTAAACAAATAATTAGCAATTAGCAACAAACTGAATTGGGGCTAACGTTATGGTATCAAATAATTTTTGTGGTTCGCATCAAGAAAAAGCTCGAGAACAACCCAAGCAAACATTACAAAGTAAATTTCGATTACTTGATGGCTTGCGGTTACTTATAGTTGATGACAATATCGATACCCTAAAATTAGTTGCGTTTATTTTTGAAGACTACCAGGTACAGGTGAGGACAGCTGTATCGGTAGATGAAGCCATTGAAGTTATACAACAGTGGAAACCAGATGTGCTCATTAGTGATATTTGTATACCAGGGAAAGACGGCTATTCGCTTATTCGCTCTATTAGAAGCTTGGAAGCAGAGGAAGGAGGTTTTCTTCCCGCCGTGGCGCTTACAGGTTACCTGTTTCCAGATGACTATATCCAAGCTTTTAATGCTGGATTTCAGATGTATATTTCTAAACCATTTGACCCTGATGAGTTAGTTGCAATGGTGGCACAACTTGCTAAACCAATCTTTTTAAGTATAAGTACTGTCAGTGAAAATGCTGCTTGAATCGGTAAGAGTAGAGGTTTTGCTGGTTTGTCAACTTCTTCAAACCTTCTTCAGCCAGTAGTCAGGCTTTTATTGAAGTTGGATAGATGATTGGTCGATATGCAAAGTTAAGTTAAATTTACTGCTAGTACGTAAGAAAATAGAATTAAACCGAGCCCAATCAGACCACTGAAGAATAGCGGAATTAATTGAAAATTTCTCGACATCTGGTCACTCCTGAACTTCAATTTATAATTTCCATCATCCTAATCTACACTCTGAAAAGCTTCTCTCTCAAGTATTAGACATAACTTAATAAGAGTGTTCTATTTAACAGACAGTATACTTTCTGTGAAATTTATAGCTAGATTTCGCTTGTTTCGTTGCCTTTAAAAAACACAATTTTTTATAACTTCATCCTTGTTTACAAAATAGGAGATTTTCTTCACGATATACGGAAGTGTAAAAAACTTATATTTTATAAAACGTAACTTTAACCGTCGAGGGCAACGGATCTGTAGTCGGTGTAGTAGCAAAAACGATGAAATGGCGCAAATTGAACAGCCACTGGTGACAAAAAAGCAAGCGGAATATTGAGAGACGACTTGAAGAACAAAGACGACAAGTAGAAGCTCAGCTGAAAAGTTAAAAGTGAGGAGATATTTTATTTTCTGTTGAAGCTTTGATGATTCCTGATTCCCGCAGAACCCCACCCCGGTTTTGGCTGAAGCCAAAACTGCCCTTAGACTCTGCTGAGAGTTATGATGTATGAACGTAACTTAGTATGCCAGTTCTAGATTGTCGTTATTTACTGACAGTAGTACAAAACACTACTAATGACACCTGAAAGCTAATAGTAGAATAGGGAACAGAAAAGCTGCATGGAAGGGAGGAAAGGAAATTGGATGAACTGAGGGCTGCACTGGAACTAGCAACCGAAGAAGAATTGCAAGATCTGACGGCAATTCTATTTAGTCGTAAGTTTAATCCCCTAGACTACGTTCACACACCTGAACCAATAGAAGTTCAAAGCCAGGATCGGATAGCTTGGCTAGACACGTTAGAGGGGCGCTTTCGCTTTTTGGCTGCAGATGGGATGACGGTACTGCGGGGACACACAAACCAGGTAACCTACCGACAAGCATTAATTCAAGTGTGTAAATATTTAAAAATTCATTACTCTGACAATTTGACAACAATTGATTTAGAAGCCGAGGTATTTTTGCATCTACTGGGGCAGGTATGGAAAAAATTACCTGAACATGATAAGCAGAGATTGAGTGCTAGGGTGCAGCGTCAGCTTGCTCAGTCAGATCTCACTGAACCGCTTCCACTCTCATTGCAGCGCGATCCTTTAGGTTTGCTTGTTAAAGGCGGTAGTGCTTTGGCTGTCACCTCTGTGCTTCAGCCACTGGTGCTTAAACAAATTGCCCAAGAATTTGCCATCCACTTTGCTACTTATCAAATC
>CAZZVG010000986.1:0-3327 GCA_964657295.1 Iningainema sp.
CCTTAACTGATGAGAATCAATGATACCAAAAACCCGGTTTCTTAGAGGAACCGAGTTAGGAATAGTATAGGACTTATGTATAATACGTATGTACTATTTTGGAGGGTGTATGTCACTAAGTATCTCCAGCGTATTTGATGCCAATTTTTATCGTGCTGCTAATCCCAGTTTAGCTGGTTTAAATAATGCTCAAGCTTTATCAAACTTCGAGACTTCTGGTTTAAACGAAGGTCTTTCCTTCTCACCACTGATTAATTTAAATTTTTATCGGGCTAGTAATCCTGACCTAGCAAACTTCAATAACAGCCAGTTGTTAACTCATCTAGAAGATTATGGTGTAGCTGAGGGACGTAGTTTCTCTCCACTTGTTGACCTTAACTATTATCGCGCTAACAACAGTGACCTTGCAAGCTTTAACAACGAGCAATTATTTAATCATCTAGAAAACAATGGTATTGCCGAGGGACGCACCTTTGACCCGCTTTTCAGTTTTGTGCAATATAAGTCGCTTAATTCTGACCTCACAAACCTAAATAATTCTCAACTGTTGAACCACTGGGAAATCTATGGAATAAACGAAGGACGTGAATTCTCACCATATTTTGACTTTAACTACTATCGCGCTAACTACAAAGACTTAGCTAATTTGAACAACAGCCAGTTGTTGCAGCATTTTGAAATCTCTGGGATAAATGAAGGGCGTAAGGCTTCACCTTTTTTTGATGCTGGTTACTACAAAGCGAATAATCCTGATTTGGCTTCTTTCAAAGGCATCAATTTAATTGAACACTTTGACGAATATGGCGCATTTGAAGGACGACAGGGTGCTAGTGAATACGCCGGAAACACATTAAATACTGCTCCCCAACTGACGATAGGTTCAAATTATACTTTAGTTTTTGGACACGTTGGCTCATCCGAGCCTCATAACTACTATCGGTTTGATTTGAATCAAACTAGTACTGTTACAATATTTGACTATGGCTTGTCTAAAAGTGTAAGTGAGCAAATATTGAACAGTAACAGTCAGGTTGTAAATTCTGGAAATAGTGCGGTGCTCACTTCAAATGGTAGTGTTACGGGCACTCCGTCTCAAAGCATTTCATTAAATGCAGGAACTTACTACCTAGATATTCAACCTCTAGCAGGGAATACTGATTACGATTTTTATCTTAATGCGACAACACCACAGGTACAACCACTAGGCTATTGGGGTGATGGTCCTAATGGTACAGGAAACGATCAAATTGATTTTTTCTCTAATGGCTCATATCGAATGATCAAAGAAATTCATCAAACTGGCGTTGCTTCGTATAGTCTAAGTTCATATACCGCTACAACAGGTAACTTTGCTGTAAATGGATCTACAATACAACTTCACCCTCAAACTATTACAGTTCACAATTATCCACTTGATAGTAATGGTATTGCTCTTACTCCCACAACTCAAACATCTAATGTCAACAATAATACATATATCTCTTTTTCAGCCTCTTTACAAAATAATGGGCAAACACTCGTGCTTACAGATACTAATGGAAATGCAATAACTTATTCCGAAATTAATCCCGCTCTTGCATTAGCTTAAGAGAAGGGGGACAATTCGGCGATCGCATGCAGTCTAGAATTCCCAGAAAAACTTAGGCTGCATTGCTTCTTAATAATTTGCACAAAAAAACTCAAATCTAAATGGGTAAAACTCAAACAGTAGGACAAAAGTCCTACTGTTTGTAGCACCAATATATTTGTTAAACTTGCTTCCAAATTCTGCGTTTTTGTGACAACACGCCAATCCCTGCAACTAAACCTAACCCAATTAAGGCAGATGGTTCAGGTACGTCATGAATGTTTGTGCCGGAAATTGCATTGTAACTACTAGCTATTGTATGATTATCTGATTCAAAGCCAGTGCTACCAGTTTTGTTGACGAATACAATTTTATCAAAAGTCACTGTTGGGTCGTTGGAATTAGCGAAAAAGTTGATGAAAGCAAAAGGTTCACCTGCATCTTGACCCTTAAATTGTGGATTTGGGTTGCCATAGTAGCTTGTAGTGTTCGGCTGCTTGTTGATAAAAGAGATAACATCTGAGGTTTTAAATGCTTCTAAAAGTTTGTCACCGGAGTAAAAGTCCAATTCATTATTTACGTCTCCAGCTGACCACTCAAATCCAAAATAGCGCTCTGGATTTTTTAGAGTTAGTGTTGATTGAGTATAGGTACTAGGCGAGCCTAATTGACCAGGCTGGACGGTCAAGTATTTTCCTGTACCACCAGCACCCCCAAACAGATTTGCTGACACTATATCTCCTTTATCGTAGCTGCCAATTGCGGAATTATTAGCAAATGCAAAGCCATTACTGTTGTAGCCTGTAGATTGCGAATCAAAATTTTCTACATATACACCTTTTGCCCCAGAAGAACTATTAGTAAGTGTCGATGTTTGAACACCAGGTGCTTCTATCGTTATGTCGAAATTAGCAGTCGTCACCGGTACAGGAGCAGCGATCGCTGGATGTGAAACGATAGCACTTGTCAAAACTATACCCGCAGCAATTGTTGATTTAGTAAGGAAACGTTTCATAGTCAATTTTCTTTTCTTATTTAAAGTGAATGGTATCTGTGCTTCGCAACTCTGAGTGTGGCAACGATGCTTATAAATGCAGTAGTCACTAACATTGATACTGAATTTGGAATTTATTGCAGTTCTCTTCTTCAATGCAGTACACGGCAAAGAATGCCTGTCTGTGTTCAAATCAGTTGAGAAGCGCCATAACTTATTTGTACCTTGGGTATCTCTCAGACAAAATCCACAAACATACGTAATTTTGTATGAAGTGTTATCTAGTAAAAAGCAGGAAAATTAAAAAGGTTTTGTTAAAGAAGTTTGGAATGTAAGCGACAGATAAAGTTTACTTAGAAAGAACTTATTACTGAGAACACACCCGCTCTTATGTGAACGAGTTTCCGGAAACATGCCTCATAAGTTCTTTCTCACAGCAAGTTATGTTACTTCGATATCTGATTCAACTTTATAGGCGTTGAGCTAAAGTCTTTGATCTATGGAGATGCTGTAACAATAGGAATTGCTAAGGAAAGATGAAAGCTTTGCTCCTGAATCTATTTAAGTTATGTCAAGCTAATTTTTACAGCCGTATTATTACTAGAAAATTAATATTAATGATTACATATCATATATGGGGCAGGATAGAGAGCCTCGAGCCTACCGAAACAGGTAACAGCGATCGCCTATGGATCGTGCGGTGGTGAATCAATAGGCGCTTAACAAGATACAATCAGTCCTTGAAGAATAATTACTCCCAACACAG
>CAZZVG010000987.1:0-1597 GCA_964657295.1 Iningainema sp.
GCAAATCTTTATGGTATAGAGGGGTTCTATAAAGTTAGTCCAGGTTTCGCCGTTAATGGGTGGGCCGGTTATTCAGCGCATCACTACCTGGGACGCGGAGATGGTCAAGTCTGGGACTGGGCGGTGGGACTGGCATTCCCCGATCTGTGGAAAAAAGCTAACTTAGGAGGTCTTTTTGTCGGCATGGAGCCGAAACTGACTGGTCTTAGTAGGAGCGTGAATTTGGGAGCAGGCTTTGGTCGAGCAGACAAAGATACCTCCCTGCATATTGAGGGATTTTACCAATATCAACTCACCGACAATATTGCAATTACGCCCGGTGTCATATGGATAACTGCACCAGACTTTGATAATCGCAATGCTGATACTTTAATTGCTTGGCTTCGCACCACTATCAGGTTTTAACTTTGTCGCCATAAATCTCTGACTGTATTGCTCGTAAATTAGATTTTTGAGGTAATTCCACATGAGCTTAGATTTAAAACTTTCAGGTAAAACAGCAATTGTGACAGGTGGGAGTGCCGGGATTGGTTTAGCTACGGCTAAAGCTTTATATAGTGAAGGTGTGAGTGTCGCAATTGCCAGTCGTAACTCAGAACGACTTGAGCAAGCAGTAAGTGCCATTCAAACCCACAAGAGTGAAGGTGGTAAAGTGATTCCCATTAGTGCTGACCTCAGTCAGACAGAAGGTGTCGAGAAAGTAGCATCAACAGCGCTGGAAAAGTTTGGTCAGATTGATATTCTCATTAATAACGCTGGATCGGCACGCGCTGGGTCGTTCCTCGACCTCAGTGATGAAGCATTTCTAGATGCTTGGAATTTAAAATTATTGGGCTACATTCGCCTAGTAAGAGCCGTTGTACCTCATTTAAAAAGTCGGCGTGATGGACGGATTGTCAACATTATTGGCGGAGCCGGACGCACCCCTCGTCCCAACTTTTTACCAGGAGGTACAACGAATGCAGCCTTGCTTAACTTCACGCGAGGCATTTCTAAAGAGTTAGCCCAGCACAATATTCGCATAAATGCCATTTCCCCCGGTCTGACAGCAACAGAGCGTGCCGAACAGTTGGCTCAACAGAATGCCCAGAGCCTGGGTGTTAGTGTGGAGGAAATTAAGGCACAATCCCTTCAGGCGATTCCCTTGGGGAAAATTGTGAAGCCAGAAGAAATTGCCGCGCTGGCTCTATTTTTAGTTTCCGATCTCGCTTCTTCTATAACCGGTGCGGAGATTCTTGTTGATGGCGGACAGACTCCTGGTGTGTAAGCCATCAAGCCAGATATAGTGAAGGTTTCCTCGGTACCAAATAAGTAAAATATGAGTCCGCCACCTTTAACTTTTTTCCATACCTTACTTTTGTTTAGTACTGCGTTCATTGCTGGCGGACTCAATGCTGTGGCGGGGGGTGGAAGCTTCATTACGTTTCCAACCCTAATTTTTACAGGTGTACCCCCAATCGCTGCTAATGCAACGAATAATACTGCTCTTTGGGTTGCTGCTCTATCAAGTGCAAGAGCTTATCGGCAGGACTTGGGCATCCCGCAACGCGAACTGTTACTACTGAGTGCAACGAGTTTAGTTGGTGGAGTCGTTGGT
>CAZZVG010000987.1:1607-3320 GCA_964657295.1 Iningainema sp.
TTATTATATACCTCGGCAGACGTTTTTCAAAAGCTAATCCCCTATCTGTTGCTGCTAGCAACGCTCGTGTTTACTTTCAGTGAACCGCTTAAAGCATGGTTTGGGCGTCAGAGTCAGAAGTCACCGTCAGAATCTCCACCACTGTTCAACCTCATCCTAGCTCAAGGAGCGATCGCCATCTACGGTGGTTTCTTTGGTGCAGGGCTTGGTATTTTAATGCTGGCAACCTTGTCGTTTTTAGGAATCAAAAATATTCACGCCATGAATGCCTTTAAGACATTTTTAGGGAGTTGCATCAATGGAATTGCCATTGTTCCCTTTGTTTTTGCAGGTGTCATTGCTTGGCCCCAAGCTATTTTAATGGCTGTGGGTGGTTCTCTCGGTGGTTACTTTTGTGCTCACTATGCCCGTAGGCTTGAACCCGTTATAATTCGGAGAGTTGTGATGGTTGTTGCTTTTAGCATGACTCTCTACTTTTTTATTCATGGTTAGCGATCAATAATGGTTCTCTGATAGTATAGGCTTTTGTACCTCTTAGTCAGATACACGAGGAACTTTTGTGACATGAAATACTTGTATAGAAAGCTTAAAACTATAAGTAGCACATGGATTGTAATTTAGAGCAGTTTGCTAGCGATAACAACTCTGGGATTTGTCCAGAAGCATTGGAATACATGATTAAGGCAAATCAAGGTAGCGCTCCCGCTTATGGAAACGATCAATGGACTCAAAGAGCAACAGACTATTTTAGAGAGTTATTTGAAATTGATTGCGAAGTCTTTTTTGTCTTTAATGGCACTGCGGCAAATTCTTTATCATTAGCTGCATTATGTCAGTCTTACCATAGTGTCATTTGTCATGAAAATGCACATATTGAAACTGATGAATGTGGTGCGCCTGAATTTGCTTCTAATGGTTCCAAGCTACTACTTGCTAAAGGTAAAAATGGCAAGTTAACTCCAGAAGCTATAGAAGCGATCGTCAATAAGCGGACGGATATTCACTATCCTAAACCCAAAGTAATTAGTCTTACTCAAGCGACAGAATTAGGAACGTTATATTCAATTGACGAACTGGTTGCCATTAAGTCAATCGCACAAAAGCACAATTTAAAGATTCATATGGATGGTGCTCGTTTTGCCAATGCAGTGACTGCGATGAATAAAAGCCCTGCTGAAATTACTTGGAAGAGTGGCATAGATGTGCTGTGTTTTTGCGGGACAAAAAATGGCATGGCGTTAGGGGAAGCAATTCTTTTCTTTAATAAAGCATTAGCTGAGGATTTTGCCTACCGTTGTAAACAAGCAGGGCAACTTGCATCTAAAATGCGATTTATCTCGGCTTCTTGGCTTGGTTTGTTGGAAACTGGTGCCTGGTTTAATAATGCACGTCATGCCAATCAATGTGCTGAATATTTAGAGAATCAGCTGCTAAAAGTAGAAGCTGTCGAGATGATGTTTCCGAGAGAATCTAATGCTGTTTTCGTTAAGTTGCCAGAACTTGCGATCGCCAGCTTAAGAGACAAGAATTGGCAGTTTTACACATTTATCGGTGTCGGAGGAGTGAGGTTTATGTGTTCTTGGAATACAACTCAGGCAAGGATTGATGAATTGGTAAGTGATATCACTGAAGCGATATTCGGTAAATAACTTATCAATAAAAGATAGGTTTGTAGTTGCGCTTTAGCGCTCTGTTGAGTGTTAAGAGCGCTGA
>CAZZVG010000988.1:0-3319 GCA_964657295.1 Iningainema sp.
CAAGAGTGTCAAACTCTGGATGCTAGATAACAGGTTACTGACCACTCTTAGAAGTCATGGCGCTGCGGTTCTTGGCGTTGCAATTAGCCCTCAAGGTAGCACGCTCGCCTCGACGAGTGACGACAAAACCGTCAAACTTTGGAAGATTGACGGCACCTTACTGACTACCCTCAAGGGGTATCAAGCTCCGTTTTATGGAGTTGTTTTTAGTCCCGAGGGTAACTTAATCGCCTTGGCAAATGGGGACAAGACTGTCAAAGTTTGGAACGTGTTGGGGAGAGTGCCTGTCCTACTGACTACCCTCAAGGGACATAAAGATGTGGTTTGGGGAGTTGCTTTCAGCCCCGACGGTAAGATGATTGCCTCTGCAAGTTGGGATAACACTATCAAACTGTGGAAGATTGACGGCACCTTACTGACTACCCTCAAAGGGCATCAAGCTCGGGTTTGGGGAGTTGCTTTCAGCCCCGATGGTAAGATGATTGCCTCTGCGAGTGGGGATAATACTGTCAAACTGTGGAAGATTGATGGCACTTTGCTGACGACTCTCAAAGGGCATCAAGCTCCAGTTTGGCAAGTTACTTTTAGCCCTGATGGTAAGATGATTGCTTCTGCAAGTGGGGATAATACTGTCAAACTCTGGAAGATTGACGGCACTTTGCTGACGACTCTCAAGGGGCACAGTGCTGGTGTTTTTGGAGTTACTTTCAGCCCCGATGGTAAGATGATTGCTTCTGCGAGTGGTGACCATACCATCAAACTGTGGAAGGTTTTGGGGACATTGCCTGTTCTACTGGCTACCCTTGAGAAGCATAGCGATAGGGTTTGGGGAGTGGCTTTCAGTCCTGACAGTAAAACCCTCGCCTCGGTGAGTGAGGACAAGACAGTGATTCTGTGGAATTTAGATCATGTTGTCGATCTAAATAAGATACTCGCGTATGGTTGCGACTGGGCACAAGATTATCTGAAAACTAATCCACATGTGAGTGAGAGCGATCGCCTTATTTGCGATCTTCGTCAATAAATTACTGGATAGCATTTAGGAATTGATCTTGGAGAAATTAAAGTCGGGCATAAAGTTTTTTTTACAATTTTCTTGTTCGATTGGATCTACTTCCCCATGCTCTGGTCGAGTCACACGTAGACGAAAAGTCAATTGTTTTAGGTATGCCATTCACCCGAATTGCAACTCTTCAGTTCGCTTGTGGTCTTTAGTTAACGAACCGATCAGCCTGACGCCATAGCTACGCTTACCGCAAATCGGTGTTTTGATGAAACCTCCTCTGGGGAAGCGTTATAAATTGTGAGGCCAACCATAACACACAATTGTATTTTTTTCAATGCACAAGCCTTACATTGCAATTATTAAAGTAAAGCAGCATATTGGTAACTGCATAAGTAACGCCTAGTAGAACCTATTTATGAAATACAGGTCATAGAATTCCTGCTTTCCTTTTTTCCTCCTTTGCTATTGCCCTGTTAACACAGAATCAACTGCAATTTCTAGTGGGTCATAAATATGAAGAAACGTCAAAGTACAGTCCAAAAATTTTCGACATTTCTTAGCTTTTTAGATTTCCGAAAAAGTCTCATACACACATGGATAACAGAACCGGAATTAGAACGCAATATCAAACAACAAGTACAAACACATCCAGAAATAACAGCAGAATTATGGGCACTTTATTTTTTAAAATTTTTACAAAGTAGATCCCAGGAAGAGGAGAAAAGTGGAGGCATGGGGGAACGAAAAAATAACAGACAGGTTGTTGATACATTATCCTCTATACATTACCCAGTCATCACTCAACCTTGCTCTAGTAGCCACCATTTAAAAGTAGGAAACTATCTGTCAGCTTATTTACAAGAAGCATGTTATTGGGCTGCACAAAAGCTCCAAAAGCAATTTAAATCTATTCAGTATAAATACTCATTAGAAGATTTGTTTCAAATCGGTAATTTGTTTGTTAATCAACCAGCTAAACTCTTTCGTAGTTTTAAATTAGAATATCAAAACAGTAGCTTAGAAGGCTATGCTAAAACAGCAGTTTACCGATTCATTGGCAACACAATTTATACTCAAGATGTAGAGGCGAAGCGAGAAAAGTTTTCTGATTATGGCTTGTTGAAAGATTTAAATAACAAAGAATTAAAAGAAGCTTTAGCATCAAAAGGAATCAACACTAGCCAAATTGATTTGTACTGCTTAGCTAGAGAATGTTTTAATGCAGTTTGTCAACCTCAAAAAAGACAAGGTAGCCGTAGTTTAGAATCTCCTAGTCAGGAAGATTTGAGTCAAATTGCCTCCTGCTACAATCAGCGACACAATCAGTTAAACTTGCCAAGCGTACTAGCTGACTCAAAAAAAATTCAAGAAATGCTATCAATTTGCATTCAGGCTGCACGCGACTATCGTACTAAACGTGTTCTGACTCTAGAAAACGATGACATTATTTCTGATCCCATGCCTACGCCTTGGGATATTGTGACCCAAACCGAAGAAAGAGAGGAAATAGAATCTTTAGTCTCCAAGATATTTATAACTATGCCAGAGACTGGTCAAACAATGCTAAAACTTTGGCTGGGATTAAACTTAACTCAAGCTGAAATAGCAACAGTGTTAAAGCCGAAGTATCCAGAATTACAAAAACAGTATCAAGTGGCTCGTCAGTTGGGAAAATATAGTAGAAATTTATTAAAAGAATTTCTTCAGGAGTATCATCAACTAAATCCCGAAATATCTTTGCATGATGACAAAGATATCGAACTAATTCAAGAATCTTTAGATGAATGTTTACAGTCATACTGTCAACGTTTCATATACACATACTTGGAGCAATTTACTCACCAATACCTTAGTGAAGACGAATTTATAATATTCACTGACTTAAGACACAATGAACAACCAGAAGACGATCAAACAAGTAAGTTGATAGAAAAAAAGCAAGGTTTCATACAAGCTTTTGAAAAAAAACTAGAAAAAAATATGAATTTATCTCCGGAGTCTTTGAAATTTGTCAACACGAAAATAGCTGGTATTGTGGGCGAATGGTTACGATTTTCAGTTAACTAAGTTCAGTACTTCACAGAATGGCAACGGGGAAGCCCATAAATTAACTAATGATGCGTTCTTTAAAATCCTTTGCCTATTTTACTGGCTACCCTTGATGAGCATAAGGATAGGGTTTGGGGAGTGGCTTTCAGTCCTGACAGTAAAATTATATTTGGTAGCAGTGTTAGGATAATGTTGCTGTCTTCAGATCAAGTTATGCGAACGTTGGTAACAGAGGTCATTGATGGAGAAGCTTACTGCTATTAC
>CAZZVG010000989.1:0-3303 GCA_964657295.1 Iningainema sp.
TAAAAAGAGAATCCCCATAATTAAAATTAGGGGATTTGAAGTGGACGCCTTTTTTTCTCGCACTATGTGTCTTGAAAAAAAATATTTTTTGTTTTTCCATAAATAAATTTAGGGGCTTCAAACCGATTTTTCTTTTTCTTTCTTTTGCCTTTTAACTTTTAACTTTTGCCTTGTTCGGTGATAGGAGGCTTTTATACGTAAAGGTATTTAGTATGTATAAATTAGATTTTTTTCGACTAATTGTATTACCAGAACACAGTTTTCCTCAGTCTACTTCGATCATAGTCAAAGTGGTTAAGCCAGCAGAGCATACCACAAAACAACCAGATATCACCTATGCACCACAGTTACTGACGCCTATTTGCTTAATAACTATTTGGGTGATCGCCCTTTTTATTTTTCTACCAAATATTAGAAAGTTTTCACGACATGGCAAAGTAGCTATTTTTAGCCTCCAGCAAGTTCCTTGTAAAAAATGTCAATTTTTTGTTGACAATAATTATCTTAGATGCGCAGTACATCCTTCTATTGTTTTAACAAAACAAGCGCTCAATTGCTCTGATTACTGTCCTAAAAGTAGCCCAAAAAATTGATAATAATCATTATCTATAGCCCATATATTGCTTTTAAACTGTCTTTAACAAAAAGTAATAATAGCGAGAGTAAGTGAATATTATTTTTTTTTAAACAGATGAATTTGTATGTTATTGTTAGGGTTACTTGAAGTATATAGAACCTCCACATAGACAACTAGGAGGGTCAAACAAAAAAGATTACTTCTGTGCAAAATAAGTGCAATCTACTAATAAGTGTGAGGAGCAAAATGAAAAAGTTATGGATATCTCTGCTAGCTGGTTCAGCAGTTGGCAGTACAATTCTAGTTGTGAATTTTACAGCATTTGCAGGGGAAACACCAGCAAGTTCGCGAATAAATGAACCTCTGCTGCCAGTAAACCCTGAAGTTGCTGAGAATATCCGTCAAGACAATGAAATGGGGCAAGTGAACTCGGTATCTCAGCTATCGGATGTGAAACCTACAGACTGGGCATTTCAAGCACTGCAATCACTGGTAGAACGCTACGGCTGTATTGCTGGGTACCCAAATGGTACTTACCGAGGTAATCGAGCGATGACACGATATGAGTTCGCCGCAGGTTTGAATGCTTGTCTCAACCGGGTTAATGAATTAATTGCCACCGCTACAAGTGATGTCGTCGCTAAACAAGATTTAGCCACATTACAAAAACTGCAAGAACAATACTCAGTAGAACTGGCTACACTGCGTGGTCGTGTAGATGCAGTAGAAACTAAGACGGCCCAATTGGAAGCAAATCAGTTCTCCACCACCACTAAACTCGTAGGTGAAGCGATTTTTGCCCTATCTGATACATTAGGAGGTAACAGGGTTAGTAAAAATAACAATACGGTCTTCCAAGATCGGGTACGTTTAGACTTGCAAACTAGCTTCACGGGTCAAGACATGCTGCATACCCGTCTCGCCACAGGTAATGCTCGAAAATTTGACTTAGGAGACCGTGCATTTAATGGCAGAAATACTTCTGAAGGCACTCAAACCTTTGATATTACTGGCAATGGAGAGACAAATAACAATAACAATGTCTCAGTAGATTGGCTGGCGTATTACTTCCCTGTAGGACCTACTCGAGTATACATTGCAGGTTATGGAGGAGTTCATAGCGATTACGTTCCCACCATTAACCCTTACTTTGAGGATACTGATGGTGGTAACGGTGCTTTGTCTGCCTTTGCTTCTGAAAGTCCAATCTATCGAATCGGTGGTGGCTCTGGTGCAGGAATTAACATCAACTTTGGTAAAGGTGGTGGTGTTCTGCAACAAAGTTCGTTAACTTTGGGTTACTTGGCATCCTCACCGAATAGTCCGGGACCAGGATCGGGTCTATTCAATGGCAATTATGCAGCCTTAGGACAGTTGAATGTTAATCTTGGCGATCGCTTGGAATTAGCTGCAACCTACGTCCATGGATATCATAGTGGCGGTAGTGCTTTATTTGATGGAGGCGGAATCGTCGCTTCAAACGTTGGTATAGACGGTACTGCACAAGCTAACACTATAGTTAATGCATCTTCAAGTAACTCCTACGGATTAGAGGCAGCATTCAAGGCCAGCAATAAAGTCTCTATCAGTGGCTTCGCCTCCTATCACAACATTGTCGGGGAAACTGGTACTAATCGTAAGTTTGAAGCTTGGAGTTATGGTGCTGGGATCGCCTTTCCTGACTTTGGCAATAAGGGGAACCTTTTGGGTCTTTTCGCTGGCGCAGAACCCTATTCCCTTGGTCGGGTCAGAGGAGCTAATGAAATACCATTACACGTTGAAGGTTTCTACAAGTATCGCGTAAACGACAATATCTCTATTACTCCTGGTGTGATCTGGTTGACCGCTCCTGGTCAAAATAGCGACAGGGATGCCTTTATTGGTACCCTCAGAACAACGTTTACCTTTTAAATCTCTCTACAAGTGTTTTGCGGCACTTATCAGTAATTAAATATCCTGCCGTCGCCCAGCTTGAAAAGCTGGGCACCAACACTAATAAGCGTCTAGCACACTAAAAATAGATCAATTGAATTTGAATGTTTGTGTTTGGACCTACTACTAAAAATGCGGAATCTCCAAACTTAGGTGGACCTGTGAGAATTGTGGGATTACTGGAGAAACCAAAGCCTTCAGTAGGAATCCCCAAGATATTGCGATGGATCTTTTGATCGCCTTTAGTATCATGCAACGCTGACACAGCATAGCTTCCTGGCTTCAGATTCCTAAAAGTCACTAGCAAGGATTTCTTAGTAACTGGCACGCATTGATTTTGCACCGCATTGCTAGAACTACTAGGAAAGCCTTGACTGCTTGCAAAAACACTTAAGCAAATCTGTCCCTGACGACTTTTCAGCCCATCAATCTCAACAGTTAAAGTACTACTATTAGGATTTGCATTAGCACCTGACGCTACAGCCATACTTACCAAGGTAAAAAACAGAAAACTCGAGACCCGAAAGTTTTGCCGCATAAACTTATCTAAATTGGGAAATGAGGGTGTGAGTGTATTCAATGATATTTTTAGCACACTGCTGTAATAACTTAGTAAGTATAAACCGTTCCTTTGTTCCCGAGGATGGGAGACTTGCCGCAGGGACTTGTTTCTCAATGCAAGTTATGAGTTATGCTACGCCTCTAAACCTTACAATAACTTCACAATATTGCCGCGTCGCCATAGAGGACTGCGAACGCTAAAGCTGTATTACGGATAAAAATCAAGTTAATAA
>CAZZVG010000990.1:0-3302 GCA_964657295.1 Iningainema sp.
AGAGAGGGAGAGGGGGAGAAAATAATGACTCCTGACTCCTGTACGGGCGGGTTTAATTCAGATAATTCGTGAGTCAACGCAATGTCTTGTTAAACCCGCCCCTACTCCTGACTCCTGACTCATTTAACAACTTTCCCCATATAACTTCCCCACAATTGAGCAGCTTGACCGCTGCTGCCGGATGTGGGGGAATTGTTATCATTACCCAACCAAATACCAGTTACCAGTCGGCGGTTGGGAATAAAGCCGATAAACCAGAGATCAACGTTGTCATTTGTGGTGCCGGTTTTACCAGATACGGCTAGATCGCTAAGTTCCGCACTACGACCGGTGCCATTTGTGACGACACCACGCAGCAAACGAGTCATTGTGTCAGCAACTTGCGTTCGCAGCACTCGCTTGTTCGCGTCTGGATCTTGGTCGAAGGAGTAGATGACACGGCATGTCTTGAAATCATTGCGATCGCGGCAATCATTGCTATCGAGAATCCGGTTAATAGCATGAGGGCGGTTCCACACACCGCCGTTACCAACACTACCAAAAGCACCCGTCATCTCCAGAACATTGACGACACTTTGACCGAGTACTAAACCAGGAACTTTATCGAGGTGAGACTTCACCCCCAAATGTTTTGCCATCTCGACGATTTTATCCAGTCCGACTTGCTTTGCAATCCGCAGGGCAATTGGGTTTTCTGATTGGGCAAGTCCAGTGGCGAGACTTAAATCACTTGCCCCTGTCCGACAGGGTTTGTAGGTAAAGCCTTGCCAACGAAAAGGAGAGCAAGAATAGCTCGATTCTGGTGAAATCCCTTGTTCGATCGCCGCTGTATAAGTAAAGAGTTTAAAGGTGGAACCTGGTTGTCGTTCAGCTTGAACAGCGCGATTGAACTGACTTTTTTTGTAATCAATACCGCCTACCATGGCCTGAATTCCACCAGTACTGGAATCCATCGTCACAATCGCTCCTTGAGAAAAATTAAATTTTCCGCCATTGTCGCGAATATGTTTACGCAACTCTACTTCTGCTAGGTTTTGAATTGCTGGATCTAGCTGCGTCTCAATGATATAGTTGCCTTCGTTTGCTAAGTCCTCTCCCAAGATCGATGCGAGTTCTTTAAAGACATAACTGTAAAAATAAGGAGAAATAGTTTTTGCTTGTTGATCGCACACTTTCCGGCTGATGTCAAGCGGCGATCGTCTAGCTCGGTTATAATCTTCAAGTTTGATGTCGCCTATCTCCAGCAATCGGCGCAAGACGCGATTCCGGTATTCGATTGTTTTTAGCTTGTTTTGGGTATCACCACCACAGAAATCAAAGCCGTTGGGAGCGGGTAAAATTGCCACTAAAGTTGCTGCTTCCGACAGAGTTAACTCCCGAGCCGACTTCTCAAAGTAATATTTAGCGGCATCTTCAAAGCCGTAGGTATCGGCTCCCAAGAAAACCCGATTTAAGTAAGTCAGTAAAATAAAATCTTTGCTGTAAGAGGCTTCTAACTTTGTGGCGACCATCGCCTCTCGGAATTTGCGCCCCAAGGAGTCTTGTCTTCCCACATAATCGCGGAATAAACTGCGGGCGACTTGTTGGGTGACTGTACTAGCTCCTTGCTGGACATCGCCACTTTTCGTATTTATGAATACAGCTCGCAAAATCCCCAACGGGTCAACACCAAAGTGCCAGTAGTAACGGGTATCTTCTGAGGCTACCACTGCTTTTGCCAAATAAGGACCAAAGTCCTGCAATCGCTTCATATCTATGTGAGAAGTTGTCCGCAACTCACGTAATGGAGTGACACCATCACGGGCATAAACAATCACTGGTGCCCGTGTCGCACCTGGTAGAGGTCTTACTGAAAATTGCGACCATTCTACACCAAAAAATAGTGCTGTGAGCGCAGTGACACCGCCGACACCGTATGCTCCCCAAGTGGCTGCTTTAACGTATAAAGGCGGTGGATCGACGTATTGCAGCCGTACTGATGCTGCCAGTTCTGGTGGTCCAAGGGTGAGGACATCACCATGACGCAGCTCTAAGGAAGCGACTCGACGCTTACCGCGATAAATGCCGTTCGTAGAGTTTTCATCTTTAATGACGAAAACGGGGGTTCGTTGAGTGGAATCCCGTGAGAGCGATAGATGAATCTGGCTAACAACTGGGTTACGCACCACTATGTCAGAGGATTTGGAACTGCGACCTAAAATGTAGCGATCGCCCAACAGGGGATAAACTTCCGCCTTATCTGCTCCCGAATCCTGTACCCAGATTTCCGGTACTCTGGCATTGGGTTTGAGCGCCAGTTTGGAAAAATCAACCCGAGCTTGAATTGTCTGTACTGCTTGAGTTAGCTGCCCAAGCAAAGTTTGTGGCTTTTGAGGAGGTTGGGGGGAACTCATCGGCTATTGACACCACGGTTGTTACTGAAAAATTTTGCGAACTGCAATTTCGATTTTCTGATTCCACCATTGTACTCATAACGCTGTAGTGACGCAGGTTGTGAAACATTGTTCCCAATTTCCTGTTTGGCAATCTGACTGGTGTAAGCAATCTATTGCTTCCGGCTGATAGTATTTGTCAAGGAACATCATTGCTACTTATGATTATGTTCTCTAAATTGGATAATCTATCGGGAAAGTCAGCATTTTTAATTTGGTATTTCTATCAGTTCTGGAAATAGCAATCACAAAAATTAAATATTCTTCTCTAAATCTAGCTACATACTTCAGACATAAAAATACACATCCCTATTTAGGAAGATTTTATATGTGTTATTGTTTGTTTTAATAAGCTGAAGTATTTTGTAGAGGTGTTGAGGTTAAATAAGTCATATGAAGGGAAGATCTCTGACCCTGCTTGGCACAGCCCTAATGCTGGCACTAACCAGTCATGTTGCTGTTGCCCAATCGACAAAGTTTCGTGTTTTGGAACAAGATCAATCGGCTAGCCCGTCTAACGAGCAAATTCTTAGCCAAGCGAGCCAGGTTCCTGGCTCTGCCGGACAAACTCCGCCGCGCAAGCTTCGACCGGACGTTAAGAAAATTTTGTGTACTGATTTTCCGCTAAATTCTCAGTGTCAACAGACTTCGGCAACAACACCGGGCGGTAGCACATCGACAGAAACTAAACCAAGCGACACGCCAACAGAGAAAAAACCTCGTCATCGTAAGAAAAAGCCCAGGAACTCAGATACGCCAACCACACCAGGCTCGGCACCTTCTGATACAGGGACTCCAGGCAGCCAAACAGGTGGTCCACCAGATAGTACCAACCCACCATCTAGCCCTCCTGGTACGGGAACTCCTAGC